>CAJODI010000077.1 GCA_905233145.1 uncultured Ruminococcus sp.
AAGACAGTTGAGCAACGGCGCAATAAGCATGATTGTTACGCAAACAAAGAAGGTTACCGAGCCGTTAAGACCGTCAACTCCGTCGGTAAGGTTTACGGCGTTGATTATCCCCACAATCACAATTGCCGAAATAATATAGTAGAAAAAGCCGAGATCGACCTTGCCGACGAACGGAATCGTTGTGCTTGTTCCAAAGCCCGCAAAGCCCAAAACCGCAAGATAAGCCGCTGCCGAAGCAAACTGAAAAACAAGTTTTTGAGTAGCGGTCAGTCCCAGATTTCGCTTTTTGGCAACCTTGGTGTAGTCATCAAAAAAACCAATCAGACCGTTTACGAGTGCCAAACCCAAACCGGCAAAAATCGCAACAGTTTCGTGCGCTGTGTCCGCAAAATAATTATCAACCAGCTTTGGAGCAAAAATATTGTAGAGGATTGTGCTTATAACCGTGACAATTAGAATCGCGGCGATAAACATGATTCCGCCCATAATCGGGGTTCCCTGCTTTTTTTTGTGCCATTTGGGACCTATGTCAAGGATCGTTTGACCAAAATTCAGCTTGTGCAGGTAAGGAATTAAAATTCTGCCCAGTGTCACCGAAATAATAAAGGCGACTATCGCGGAGCAAAACGTCCATATTCCGTAAATCATGTTTGTTACCGTTCCTTTCATTTTTTAGATTCCGCCTTTTTTACATTTTTTGTTATAAAAGTTCCTAAGCGGCGAAATCTCAAGTTTTTTGTCGGTTAAATTGTATAGGCAACACCGCACAATTCACGGCGCACGCCTTGCTTGAATATTATTTCGTCAGACTGTCCAAAAATCAGCACCCATACGTCAGTATGCGTACTGATTACAGAATTATGCGGTATTGCCTATAATTAAAAAACCAAAAATCAGTCGTTAAAGGTCGCGCTTGAACCGGTGAACGATACCGAAATAACCGTTCCGGGGCTGACCTCTGTGCCCTCGGGAATATCCTGAGACGAACTGATTCCGCCCGAGCTTACGGCTCCCGAGAAGCTTACGTTAAGATCGTAATTAGCGGCAGTATAATTAACCTCACTCGCGCTCATTCCAACAAGATCCGGAACCTTGACAAGCTCTGATTTGCTGCCCTCGTCGGTATAGAGAACGATGTTTCCTCCGGTGGAGATCTTTGAGGATACGGTAGGAATCTGTGCAATAACCTTTTCGCCGCTTCCCTTGACGCTTGTTGTAAAGCCGTCCTTTTCGGCTGCCTCCTGAGCTTCCGAAACACTCAGTCCCGTGTAGTCGCCTGCCGAAACGTCAATATAGGCAAGCTCGTCGTCCGAATAAGAGGTCTTTATCTCAAGATACGGAAGAACCTCTGTCATAATATTAATAAATACCGGTGAACTTACCTGAGAACCATAGTAGGAGCCTCCCGAAGGAGTATCAAAGAACACCAGCATGGCGATTTGCGGATCGTCAGCCGGAGCATAGCCGCAGAACGAAGCGATGTAGTCCTCGTTGAATACGCTCTTGACCTCTCCTGCGCCGACCTTCTCAGAGGTACCGGTCTTTCCGGCGATTTTGTAGCCCGTAACATAGCCTGACGTTGCGCCGGCGGTTTCGGTGTTATATGCGAGGATCTCGTTCATCTTGTCGGAGGTCGCCTTTGAAATAACCTGACGCTTTACCTTTTTTTCAACATTTTTGACAACGTTGCCCTGAGCGTCGGTGATTTTTGAAACAACATACGGCTGCAAAACATATCCGCCGTTTGCAACAGCGGCTGTTGCCGTTATCATTTGAATCGGGGTGATCGAGAAGTTCTGACCAAAGGAAGCAACCGCAAAGTCAACCTCGCTCATGGTGCCTTCCTCCCAAAAGTTATCCTCAGCCTCACCGGGAAGGTCGATTCCGGTTTTTTCGGAAAAACCAAAGCCCTGGTAATACTCGCGAAATTTTTCTATTCCTACAAGCTGACCTATTTGGATAAACGCCGGGTTGCAGGAATTGCATATCGCCTGAACAAAGGTCTGATTTCCGTGACCTCCGCGCGCGTGGCAGTGAATTATATCGTTGCCGAATGTCACCGAGCCGCCGCAGACAAAGTTTGTGTTATCGTTGACCTTGCCCTCCTCAAGAGCCATTGAAGCTGTGCAGATTTTGAAAACCGAACCGGGCATATATGTGTCTGTGATCGCTTTGTTACGCCACATAGCCGCCAACGCCAAGCCCTCGGCTTCTGTCTGTTCATCCTTTGGAAGCTCTTCGATTTCTTCCTTGGTATCATCCGGAAGCGTATACGGGTCGTTCAGATTATATCCGTCAACAGTGACGCAGGCAACGATCGCGCCGGTATTTACGTCCATTGCGATACAAACGCCTCGGTTGAGAACGTTGTTGTTTATTATGCCCTGCTTCATGTATTTTTCGCAGATCGACTGAACTGTTTCGTCAATTGTAAGATAAACATTGTCGCCGTCCTTTGATTCGATGTTCTGTTCAAAGGAGAACGGCATATTTGTTCCGCGCGCGTTGGTTGCTGTGACCATTCTTCCGGGCGTTCCCGAAAGGTATTCGTCGTACTGATATTCAACGCCCTCCAAGCCCTGTTCGTCGCTTCCGGCAAAGCCGATTACGCACGAAGCCAGGTCGTCCTTGGGATAGTAACGCTTGTAGTCGTCGAGGAGCTGAAGCACGTTGCCGCACTTGTATTTTTCCTCTATTTCATCCATAAATTCAATAACCTTGTCGCGCTGCTCAACCTCTATTTTGCGCTTTACTACAACATAGTAGCTTTCCTGACGTGTTTTTTCAAGCACGTTTTCGTATTTGAGGTCAAGAATTTCCGACAAGCCCTTTGCAACCGCTTCGCGCTGCTCGTCGTCCTTAAAGTTGATCGGAGCCATAACAACCTGCCACACCGACGCGCTCTCCGCCAAAACCTTGCCGTTTACGTCAAAAATAGAACCGCGCTTTGCCGGTATCGTGGTGTCCTTTAGCTGCTGACCAATCGCCTTTTCCTGTAGCTCGCTGCCCTGAACCAGCGTCAAAAAGGAAAGCCTTCCCAACGCCGCGCCAAAGCCCAGCACAAGAATTATGATAATTAATATAGCCGTGCGCTGCCGCAAACGCTGGTTGGGTCCTTTGGCAGCACGCTTCTTTGATTCCATGTGATGATTACCTCCAAATCGGTAAAAGTGACGCTTGGCGCCCCTGCCCGCCGCAATGCCGCTTTATCAATTGGCAGCGTATCAAACGACGGTGTGAATAAAATAATTCACCAGTAAAAGCAAGCCGAAGTGAGCACTAATTCACCCTAGCCGAAAAAAGAGCCAAGACGCAGTCTTAACTCTCATTCTCTCATTGCATCATATTAAATTTAGATGAATGTTATGACCAAAGATTTTTTATGGATTCGATAAACTTAGTAAAGATATTTTCCTCACGGTGAGAGGAAACCTCGGCTTTGTCGCCGCTTTCAAGAGTTACAAACTCCTTTTGGGCATTCGAGGCTTTGGTCATGCCAAGCTCTTCCTGCACATATTTTTCAATTTCCGCGTTTGAAAGATTCGCCTCAACCTTCATTTGATTTTGAATATATATGCTCTGGGTATCCTCAAGCTTTGCCTGCGCGGTAATAACCTGCTGGTTGAGCTCTGTAAGCTGAACTTGTCCAACTATAATCGCGCCGATTATTGCCGAGATGACAAGCGCGCAAATTGTGCTGAGCGCGATTTTAATAGGGTTATGCCTGCGGAGCCTGATTCTTTGAAGTTCCTCCTCGGGAAGCTGAACAACCTTTGCTTTTTTCTTTCTTGCACCAGAGGATGATTTTTCCGGAGTCTCTTCACGGTCGCGTTTCGGAGCGGCCGAGCCATAGGACGTTTCTTCATCAAACAGACTGAGATCATATGCGGCGTTGTTATTGTTATGTGCCATTTTAACACCATATGCCTTTCTTTATCAAAAAATTTTCATAAAACACAATCAATCGGCAAGGATAACACCGTAAGTCGTAATAGTCCCTGCCATGCGAAATATATGTAGCCGGCTGTGAGCCGGGATAAGTATTCTGAAAAAATGAGAAAAATCTCAAAAATTTAACAATTTGTGCTGTCAATCACTCGCTCAATATGCCTAAAATGCGGAACAAACGTCCGAATTAGGTATATGTTGTGCGGTTTTATCATACAAACACAACGAGTTGTGCTTGTAATAATCTTTACAACTTTGTTATATTTTACTACAGATTTGTCCTTTTGTCTATAGCTGAGAGGAAATTTTTTTAAATTTTTTCGCAGATTCTCAACTTTGCACTTCTGGCTCTGGGGTTTTGAGTCAATTCTGTTTCATTTGCACAAATCGGTTTTCGGCTTATCAGCTTGGCTTTTGGCTTGTTTCCGCACACGCAAACCGGAAAATCCTTTGGGCAGGTACAGCCTGCACACCACTGTGCCATTTTCTGCTTAACTATCCTGTCCTCAAGCGAATGAAAGGTAATCACAGCAAGCCTTCCGCCCGGGCCAAGCATCTCAAACGCGCCGTCAAGTCCCCTTTGCAGCTCGCCGAGCTCGTCGTTGACTGCGATCCGCAGTGCCTGAAAGGTTTTGCGAGCAGGGTGACCGTCTCTTCTGACTCTCTGCGGAACGTTTGACTTAATGATTTCCGCAAGCTCCAGCGTGGTTTCGATTCTCTTTTCATCTCGTGCCCTAACAATTCCCGAGGCAATTGAGGAAGCATATTTTTCCTCGCCGTATTCACTGATAAGCTTTCTCAGCTCAGCAAAGGACAGTGTATTTATCAGCTCCCCGGCGGTTCTTCCGCTTTGGCTCATTCTCATATCAAGCGGCGCGTCGCCGTGATATGAAAAGCCGCGCTCGGCGGTGTCGAGCTGGTGGGAGGAAACGCCGATGTCAAACATCACGCCGTCCAGCCTACCGACACCCCTGAGCGTCAGCAGTTCTTTGATTTGAGAAAATCTTCCCTTTATTATAATTGAATTTTCGTTGTTTTTAAATTTTTCGGTAAGCGTAGAGATCGCGTCGGGGTCCCTGTCAATTGAAATAAGCTTTCCGCTTTTTAAACGCTTTAAAATCTCGCCGCTGTGACCGCCTCCGCCGGCTGTGGCGTCGGCATAGATACCGTTCTCTTTGATCGCAAGTCCTTCTATTGTCTCGTTAAGAAGAACGGGAATGTGAGAAAACTCCATATCGTCCTCCAAAGACTTAAAATGTCAGCAATGCCAGAGCCTCGGCAATTGTGTCTTGCTTTGAGGCAATGTATTCATCAAAGCGGCTCTTGCTCCATATTTCTATGCGGTTGTTCATGCCGATTACAAGCGCGTCGCTTTCAAGTCCGGCAAATTCACGCAAAGCTTGAGGTATAATCACTCTGCCTTGCGCGTTTGGACTGACCTCAACCGCGGTCGCGGTAAAGATATACTGCAACGCCATTGCTTTGTCGGCAGGAAGCGTCATGATTTTTGCCGAAATGCTGTCAAACTGCTCCGACGACATAGCCTGAACACAGTTGTTTCCAAAGCCTCGCGCAAGATAAAATGACTCGCCCAGCTCTTCGCGGAACTTGGCAGGCAAAACTATTCTGCCCTTTGAGTCGATTGAATGATTAGACATTCCCGAAAACACCTTGCGCACCACCTTTTGCTTGTATTCAAACTATTATCGTTCACAGTTTGACACAGTTTGACACTATTTGATATCATTATACCCCCTTGCGAAAAAAAAATCAAGACAATTGTTACAAATTATTAAACTATTTTTACTCTTTGCGATTTAAGGCAATACCGCATAATTCGGGTGTGCGGATTGTGCGGTGTTGTCAACGCAGCTAAGGCTTATTATATTGACAAAAAAATATATGTACGATATAATGTTTTTGACTTAAAAATTTCTTTTATGAGGTGCGTAATTATGATTATTACAACAACAGAAACAATTTACGGAAAAACCTGCATGACGCTCGGATTGGTTTCCGGCAACACAATTCAGTCAAAGCATATGTTCAGCGATATGGGACAGAGCTTTAAGACAATGGTAGGCGGCGAACTGAAATCATATACCGATATGATGAACAAGGCGCGCGATATCGCCACACAGCGAATGATTGCTCAGGCAGAGCAAATGGGCGCGGACGCAATTATTTGCACACGCTATATGACAGCTTCGGTTATGCAGCAGGCAGCCGAGGTTCTCGCCTACGGCACAGCTGTAAAATTCGCGTAATTTTATACCAAATAAACTCATTCTCAACCTGTCGCTTTCGCTGCGGCAGGTTTTTTTAAAAAAAATAAAAAAAATTGTAACCAAATGTCGTTTCAAAGCGTTTTAATTATAGTATAACATAATCCACCCCTAATTTAAGGAAATCTCTAAGGCAATACCGCATAATTTCGGTGCGCGGATTGCGTAGTCAGATTTTTCGTCAGAGTGTACAAATAATCAGTGTGCATACTGACGTATGGATACTGATTTTTGGGCAGTCTGACGGAATAATATGCAAGCAAGGCGTGCGCCGTGAATTGTGCGGTGTTGCCGCGCATAAGCGTGACAGCGATTTTATGCTAATGCTGCAATACTTCTTGTATATTTAGCCTGATACTGTTTTCTGATAAATTTTTTCAGGAAATGTCAGTAATGAGTATAAGGGATCTCCAAACAATTTGCCCCTGTCGCTAATCTGTGACAGGGGCAAATTGTTTATTGTATTAATCACCACGGCTTGATTGTGCCGGTAAGCTCGGTAACACTTTTGATTCCGTTTTTGTCAAGGAAGGCGTTGAGCCCCTCGGCAATTTTTACCGGTGCATAGGGGTCGGAGAAAAGCACCGTGCCGATTTGCAGCGCGGTCGCGCCGGCTATGAGCATTTCGACCGCGTCCTCCCAGGTGCTGATTCCGCCCATTCCGATGATAGGAAGCTTTACGGCATTGGCAACCTGCCAAACCATTCTTACCGCGATTGGAAAGACCGCGGGACCGCTCATGCCGCCGGTATTGTTATGAATTATCGGGCGGCGGCTGTTGATGTCTATTCTCATTCCCGTAAGGGTGTTTATCATTGAAATCGCGTCCGCACCGTTTGCCTCAGCTGCCTTAGCTATTGAAGCTATATCGGTGACGTTAGGGCTAAGTTTGATGATAAGCGGCTTTTTGCAGTGCTTTCTCACCTCGGCAGTAATATTTCCAACAGATTCGCAGCTTGTTCCAAACTGTACGCCGCCGTGCTTTACGTTTGGACAGGAAATGTTAAGCTCAATCATATCAACGTCGGTCTCGCTGAGCTTTTCTGCCATTTCGCAATATTCCTCAATCGTGTTTCCGGCGATATTCGCAATAATTACGGTATTCTGCTTTTTCAGCCACGGCAAATCCTCTTTGATAAAAACGTCAACGCCCGGATTCTGCAAGCCAACGGCGTTTAACATTCCCGAGGGAGTTTCGGCGATCCTGGGCGGAGGGTTGCCGTCGCGTCTTTTAAGCGTGATCCCCTTGCAGGAGATTCCTCCCAACACGCTGAGAGGATAAAACTCACCGTATTCCATTCCAAAACCAAAGGTTCCCGAAGCAGCGATAAGCGGATTTGAAAATTCCACTCCGGCAACCTTTACAGACAAATCAGCCATTAAAAACTACCTCCTCCGCGTCAAACACAGGGCCGTTCTTGCAGACGTGCTGCATGATTTCTTCACCGTTCACTCTTACCTTTACCGCACAGCCAAGACAAGCGCCGATTCCGCAAGCCATTCTTTCTTCAAGCGAGATCTGACATTTTTTGCCCAGCTCCGCACACAGCCTTGCAACCGCCCTGAGCATAGGAGTTGGACCGCAGGCAAGAACCTCGTCGAACTCGTCCGCTTTTTGGGACATAATATCGGTAACAAAGCCTTTGGTTCCGGCGCTTCCGTCATCGGTTGCAAGAACAAGCTCCGCGCCTGCGGCTTTGAAGTCGTCCTGCAAAATCACAAGCTCGCTGCTGCGAAAGCCTGTGATCACAAGCGGATTTTCGGTTTGCTTCGCGGTGTAAAGCATTGGTGGAACGCCGATTCCTCCTCCGACAAGACAGTATCTTTTTCCTGCTTCAAGCTTAAAGCCCTTGCCGAGCGGAGCAAGAATATCAACCTCCTGTCCCTGCTTCATCTGAGACATCAGACGAGTTCCCTCGCCCTTTAGCTGATAAACCAGTCTTAGAACTCCGTCGCTTACATCACAAACAGAAATCGGTCTGCGAAGGGTTTTGGACGGCACATAAACATGAGCAAACTGTCCGCAGTCCACAGGGAACTGCTGCTCCGGGTAGCTAAGTCTCATATCAAAAATATCCTTTGCGATTTGCTCGTTTGAGAGCAGCACGCACTTTATTACGTCATATTTCATTTTCTCACCCATCATTTGTATTCAGTATTTATAGTTACAACCCGTCTTTCTCCGATTCCGAAAATTTTGCTGTCGTGAGAAATCCGGGGATTATTTCCGTTGATGCTGTTGGCTTTGTCAACCCATTCGTACAGATAACCGTCCTGTGCAAGAGAATGCAGAGTGTTTTCAAAATCCAGCGCGTCGTCAATAATAAAATCAAACGACGGCTTGCCCAACGCCGCGGCGTTAGCCATTGCATAGATGATTTGATCTCCTTTATCCATGTCGTCAAGCACAAGACATTCGCGCATAAAGTAGTTATATTCGGTGCTGCCGCAGTAAGGAACAAAGTTATTGTAAAGCTCGTCTCCGCTGTATTCATCATTGGTGATCTCGCTGAAGAGCTTGCCGATATCGTGGTCACGTGCGATTTGCTCTGTAGTTAGATTCAGATAGCAGTAGCGCAGCGAATAAACATCGCTCTCGGCGTCGTTCCAGGTAACATCAATGTGATACCAATCGTCGTCAAGCTTAACGCAGTTCCACATGTGACCGCCTGTGCGCTCTCTGAAATCGTTTGCGATACCATCGACCGCAACGCAGTCGATCCCCAGTCTGTTGCAAAGCAGCTGAAACGCCTTTGAATAGCCGTCACAGACCGCCAGCTTGTCAATCAGCGCACCGTAAGCGTTATGACGGTTTGCGCTATCGCCGTTTTCATCATAGTTTACTTCGTCAACCAAGCTGTCGTTGATATACAGCTCTATTTCGTAATCGGTAGCGTTTTCGGGTGCGTCGGAAACCATGCGTTCAACGGCACGGTTGAGAGCGGATTTCGCTTCCATAAGCTCGCTGCCTTCCATTATAAAAGTAAGCTTTAAAACAAGCTCTCCGCCGGAGTAATAATATGAGAAATCGTTTGTGTCGCTAAGCCAGAATACTTCGGGATGGTCGTTGCGGTAAGCGTATAACGCTTCCTCAACATCCTTTAGCGTAAAATCGGAATCAACGGAAAACTCATCGGAATAAGACATATTTATGTATTTGTCAAAATCCGAATATAGACTGCCCAACCTTTCGGCGTCAATAGAATCGTAGCCGTAGCCTGAAAAGCTGAATTCCCTCTCGCTGATGCTCACGCGCTCAAGAGTGTCGGGCTTTGTTGAGGGAATGTCCGCGTCCGACAAACCTTGCGAATCATTCAAAAGCTGTGAAAGCACACCGCAGCCTCCAAGCAGGAGAGCACAGGCAAGCAAGCTTGCCGCCGATAATACGGCGATATATTTATTCTTCAAAAAATCACCCTGAAAATCATGGTACAGTTTTATTGTACACTATTTTGCGTTCCGGGTCAATCACTTTCATTTATGGCTAATACTATTTTCTGATAAATAGGCACAAACTTTACAGCATCTTAATCCTTTCGTTATAATGCACAAAAATATAACAGTCGGTTTGTATAATATAAACAAGGCTCCGATTTGAAAAAACTTTTGAAAAAAGTGTTGACTTTTTTGTATTTAGGGTGTATCATAGTCACGTACTCAGATGAACAACCGCAAAACGAGTTGTGAGCTGAGCAACACAAAAACAAAAACAAACAAAAAACAAAAGG
>CAJODI010000078.1 GCA_905233145.1 uncultured Ruminococcus sp.
AGCACCCATACGTCAGTATGCGTACTGATTATTTGTACACTCTGCCGAAAAATCTTACTGCGCAATCCGCACACCTGAATTATGCGGTATTGCCTTAAAATTTGTTCTTGACAAAAAGGAATGCAGTCGTTATAATGTTAGTAAGACTGGGCTAACTGCCTGTCTTTTATATTTTGTGCAATAGTTAGTTGAGGCTAACTATTGTCTGCGAGGTCTTGATATGGTCATTAACCAAAAAGTGGAAGATTATATGAAAACTATATACCGCCTGCGCGAAGAAGGGGTTGTCCGGGGAGCGTATATTGCGCGTAAACTGGGAGTAACCAAGCCCACAGTCTCGGTTTCGCTTAAAGAGATGGAGGAAGCGGGATACCTTAAAATTTTATCCGACAGAACAGTTATATTAACGGATAAAGGGGAAGAAATCGCCAAACGGGTTGTTGAGCGAAATCAGATTATTTTTGATTTGCTGATCAATTTGGGCGTGAACCGCGAGGTTGCATACAACGACACCTGCAATATTGAGCACGGAATCAGCGATGAAACATTAAACGCACTGGTTAAGCTTCGCGATTATCTTTCTTTTATCCGAAAAGCTCCTTTTGGAAAAACAGAGGAGTCTATTTAATACATAACGGTTAGTAAAGGCTAACTATCTTGAAAGGAAAACTTATGAAACTAAAACAACTTATTTCTGAATTCTTTTTGTTTATTGTCAGCATATTGATTTTTGCAGGCTCGTTTACGTTTTTTTCAGCCTGTCCGGTACACGACGACACCATAATGGCTTGCCACTGGGCGCAAAACGCAGTAACGGCACTCGGAGTGCTGCTCTTGGCAATATCGCTGGCTGCAATTGTTATTCCGGACAGAAGAATTAAAGCAGGACTTGAGCTTTCTGCCGCGCTTGCCGCGGTTTTAACGGCGGTCGTTCCGGGAATTGTGATCAATATTTGTGCGATGAGCTCAATGCGCTGTGCAAGCACATTCCGCCCGTTTACAATTTTGTTTGCTTCATTAGCGGCGGTTATCGCCTTGCTGAGCGCGGTTCGCAACCTTAGGGCAGCCTCTGACAATTCAAAAAAAAGAAAAGAGAAGTAATATGAAGTCGATCAACGGATTATCCATTAGAAATATCATCAAAAAGCCTGTCAGAAGCGCTGCGCTGATAATCATCGCGGCGTTTCTCGCGTTTTCGGCTTTTGGCGGCTCTGTGATAGTTATGAGCCTGTCCGGAGGACTTGACAGCCTTTCGTCTCGTCTCGGCGCGGATATTGTTGTCGTGCCTTATTCCGCGACCTCAAAGGTCAGCTATGATTCGATTATCATTCAAGGAGAGCCGGGTCAGTTCTATATGGAATCAAAATATTATGACAAAATCAAGGATGAAATTGAGGGAATAGAGAAAATAACCGCTCAGTTCTATCTCGCTTCGGCAAAGGCGTCGTGCTGTTCGTCGCGTCTGCAAATTATCGGCTTTGATCCCGAGACCGATTTTTCGGTCCGCCCATGGATAGAAAAAAACTATTCAGACAGCCTCGGACTTTTTGACACCGTGGTCGGAAGCGACGTGACTCCAAACACCGATATGACGATTGAAATTTTTGGAAAAGAGCTTAAGGTCCAGTCGGTTCTTGATAAAACAGGAACCGAGCTTGACCACGCGATTTATGTTAATACACAGACAATGAAGGAGCTTATTAAGGCTCATAACGAAAAGAATCCAAATCAAGAGCGCGAGATAAACCCCGATAACGTCGTATCATCGGTTCTGATCAAGGTAAGCGACGGTTATGATATAGACGACGTTATGGGAGATATAAATTTGCACATACGCCAAGTTAAGGCGATTCGTACGCAAAACATGATTTCCGACGTAGCCGACAGCCTTTCGGGAGTGTCTGGAATTGTCAGCACTCTGATGATTGCCGTGTGGGTGCTGTCGGTTATTATAATGGCGATCGCGTTCACCATGATAATGAATGAGCGCAAAAAGGAATTTGCCGTTTTGCGCGTAACCGGAGCTTCAAGAGCACGTCTTGCAGGCTTTGTATTCAAAGAAAACGCCCTTTTGACTCTGACGGGCGGAGTGGCAGGCATATTGCTTACCGTAATAATAATTCTGCTGTTTTCACCGCTTATTGAGCAGAGCATAGGACTGCCGTTTTTACTGCCCGGCATAACAACCCTGTGTATTGCCGGACTGATGACGCTTGTTTTAACAGTCGCGGCAGGCGCGTTGACATCCGCGGTCTCGGCGTTTAAAATCAGCAAAATAGATGTCGGCTTGACATTGAGAGGAGATAACTGATGAAGCTTAAAGCGGAAAGGATTTGTAAAAAATTCAACAGAAAAACAGGCGGAGCAAGCTATTTTTACGCGCTGAAGGAGACTGATTTTGAATTGTCGGAAAATTCGCTGACGGCAGTATACGGCAGGTCGGGGGGAGGAAAGACTACTTTTTTGAATATCCTCGGCGGACTGCTCGCGCCGACTGACGGAAAAGTGTTTATAGACGGCAGGGATGTTTACTCAATGCCGGACAAGGAGCTGTCGAAATTCAGAAATATGAATATAGGAATCATTCCGCAGGGAAGTACTGCTCTGCCCGCGCTAACAGTGCTCGAAAACGTTTTATTGCCAAAGCTGATGTACGGCAGGATAGACGATTCCGCGCTTAAATATGCGATGGAGCTGCTAAAAAAAGTCGGAATATTTGAACTTAGCGAGGCTATGCCGAACGAGCTTTCGGGAGGCGAGCTCAGAAGAATGGCGATTGCGAGAGCGCTTGTGAATAAGCCCTCGGTTTTGCTCGCGGATGAACCCACGGGCGATCTTGATGACGAAAACACTGCGCTGGTGCTGTCGGTTTTGAAAGATACCGCAAAAAACGGAACCTCGGTCCTTATGGTGACTCACGAAAGTGAGGCGGAAAACTATGCGGATATTGTCTTAAAAATGGATTCAGGAATCCTTAAAAACCTTTAATGATCAAAGCTTTTTTCTTTGTACAAGTGACATATCTTGTTCACTTGTGCAAAGAAAAAATTTATTAAACGCGAAAAAACCGCTTGACAAAGCCGATTTCTTGTGTTATATTATCTTTCGGAAATTTTCATTTATTTTTTTGTCGCTCGGTTAGCGTATGATAACCAGAAGTAAAACCGCTTAACTATAATTCGCAATATAATATCAGAATTGGCGTAAAACGGCTTTATTTTTAACTAAAACAGTTAGCTTGGTCTAACTATCAAATTATTGGAGGTGTTATGTGTGGCGGCAAAAGTTAAATCACACAAAAAACTGTTTGCGTTGATGTTTTTGGCGTTTGTTGTGTTTTCCGCTGCCTTTCCCGTTCAGGCGTTCGCGGCAGCCGAAACCGAGCATTACGCCACATGGAAAGAAGCGCAGCCTGTTTATTTTCCAGACAGCGAAAAAACGAATATGAACGAGGTGGCATACGCCATCGAAAAGGTCGTTGACTCGGGAAGGCAGAACCTTGCTGACGGAAACACCGAGGCCGCCTATAAATGCGCTCAGGACGCGTATTACGGATATTACGAGGTGTGCGGCTTTGAACGTCAGACAATGGCGCAAATCTCAGGCTCGCGCAAAAACGAGGTTGAGTTCTATTACCGGGACCTTCGCCAGGCGGCAAAGTCAAATTCGCTTTCGGATTATGACGAAGCGGCTGACAACCTTATGAGGGATCTATACACCGACGCCCCGATTCTAAGCAACATAAGCAACGAGTTTGTTAAAAAATACGTTGAGGACAAGGGCTTTGCCGAAAATTACACCAAGCTTACCGGACAGGTTCTTGCCGAAGGCAATGTAACCGATAACGTTGGAGGCGCCGGAAGCGCAGGCGCGGTATTTGCCCAGGCGTTTGTAATTTTGCTGCGTGAGGGAATCGAAGCGATTCTTGTAATCGGCGGTATCATTGCCTATCTGATCAAATCGGGCAACAAAAAGCATGTTCGCGCGGTTTACATTGGTTCTCTGTTTGCCATAGCGTTAAGCTTTGGCGCGGCGATTCTTTTGAACGTAATCAAGGCGGCAAACGCAACAAACGGAGGAGCAAATCAAGAGCTTATCGAAGGTATCACAGCACTGATCGCGGTGGCTGTACTGTTCTATGTCAGCAACTGGATGCTTTCAAAATCCGAATCCGAGGCTTGGCAGAACTACCTTGACAAAAAGGTTGAGACCTCTGTTTCAAAAGGAAGCATGATAGCACTCGGCTTCACAGCGTTTCTCGCGGTATTCCGCGAGGGCGCGGAGGTTATTCTGTTTTATCAGCAGATCATCACAGACGCTCAGGAGGGCGACGGCGTGGGCTGGCTTTGGCTCGGCGTTTTGGCTGCGGCGGTTGTGCTTGTCGCGATTTTCATCGCGATCCGCTTCTTCTCGGTTAAGCTTCCGCTCAAGCCGTTTTTCCTTGCGACGAGTATTCTTATGGCTATCATGGCGATCTCGTTCCTCGGAGCAGGTATCAAGGAGCTTATGGAGGGCAGCTTTGAGCTCGTTCTCAGGATTCAGGGAATCACGCCGCTTGTTGAGCAGATTCCGACAAACGATTTCCTCGATATTTTCGGGATTTATCCGCATACGGAAACGATCGTTCCGCAGGTTATCCTGCTTTGCATAACAGTTGCGCTGTTTATCAGGCAGCACAGGGAAAACAAAAAAATCAAGGCTGAGCTTGCGGCAAAAGCCAAATAATTCCGTGAATAGATACTCTTGGAGGGTATTGTTCAAATAAAAATTCTTATCAAAAGGAGTAAAGTAAAAATGAAGAAGATTCTTGCAATCATCTGTGCAGCTGCTATGGCTGTTACAGCTACAACAGCTCTTTCGGGCTGCGGCAACAACAATTCCGGTTCGTCCACCGCTTCAACAAGCGCAGCCGAGACAAAGGCAGAGGAAACCAAGGCAGAGGAAACCAAGGCGGACAGTGCCGCTGCCGACGACGCTGCTGCCGATGACGCAGGTTTTACCGAATATCCTATCTTTGAGGACGAAGAGGTTGGCTTTATGAATGTTTCAGCCGTATTCTTCCAGGCGGTTCCAATGACAGCCGGAGCTACTGTTAAGGAGCAAAAGGCTGAGGATTATGATATTCACCTTGAGGCAGATATTTCCGCGCTTAAGAACACACTCGGCTATGAGCTTGGTTCATGGGTTCCTTATCTTACTGTTGACTACAAGGTAGCGGCAGGCGATGAGGTCAAGGCTGAAGGTACATTCATGGAAATGGCTGCTTCCGACGGTCCTCACTACGGCGCTAACATCAAGCTTCCCGACGCAGGCAAGTATGAGCTGACAATTACGATCCACAGCCCTGCCGACAATGACTACCTTATCCACAGCGACGCTCTCACAGGCCCCGGCGGTACCTTTGACGATTACTTTAAGAACGGCGAGCCGCTCACAATCACAAAAACATGGGATTACACAGGTCCTGTTAAGGTATAATTTACTTTAATCTTTAGGGAATCTCTAAAAATTTATTGTCGTGCAGAAGTGCGGAAGATTATGCCGTGAAGATTTAGAGTTTATGCGCGGTATGGAATTGTTACAGGTTCCCTTTATATATCCTTTTTAGGCAGCCTCTGTTTTGGGGGCTGCCAAAGCCCTTTTTATGAGCTGATACTATTTTTGATAAAACCCTTAAGGCAATACCGCATAATTCCGGTGCGCGGATTGCGTAGTCAGATTTTTCGTCAGAATGTACAAATAATCAGTGTGCATACTGACGTATGGATACTG
>CAJODI010000079.1 GCA_905233145.1 uncultured Ruminococcus sp.
AGGGAGAAATGCACGAGCCTGTGTCTCTGAGAAGAATTGCGCGAATATATGTTGCAAACGCAGCTTTTCCTGCGGCTTGTGTAAACTTTACACCATGATAGCTCGGATTCGGTTCGGAAATCCACGGATATCTTCCTGAAGCTGCCCAGTCAAATGTACCACCGTCAACTATAACGCCGCCCAAGGTTGTGCCGTGACCGCCGATGAACTTCGTTGCGGAATGAACAACGATATCTGCGCCGTGCTCAATCGGACGAATCAAATACGGAGTACCAAAGGTGTTGTCAATAACAAGCGGCAGACCGTGCGAATGAGCAATTTGCGCCAGAGCGTCAATGTCGGGAATATCGCTGTTTGGATTGCCGAGCGTTTCAATATAAATCGCTTTTGTGTTCGGCTGTATTGCGGCTGCTACTTCTTCAATATTGTGAATATCGACGAACGTGGTTTCGATCCCATAGAGCGGCAGTGTATGCGCCAAAAGATTAGCCGATCCGCCGTATATAGTCTTTTGCGCTACAATATGCTCTCCGCTTTTTGCAAGAGCCTGAATGGTGTAGGTGATAGCTGCTGCGCCGGAGGCTAAAGCAAGGCCTGCAACGCCGCCCTCCAATGCTGCGATTCTGTCCTCAAAAACTCCCTGTGTGGAGTTTGTCAAACGTCCGTAAATATTGCCGGCGTCAGCGAGCCCAAAGCGATCGGCTGCGTGCTGACTGTTATGAAATACATATGAAGTCGTTGCGTAAATCGGCACTGCGCGTGCGTCGCTTGCCGGGTCCGGCTGTTCCTGTCCTACATGAAGCTGTAATGTTTCAAATTTATATTTTGACATGATAAATACCTCTTTCTATGTGAAATCTCAAATAATAGTGCGAAGTCTCAGATAATAATTTTAAAGTCTGTTTTGTAAAAATTCAGCACATTCGTTCCATATTGAAGTTTGCGTGGATCAAAGCTTTTAGATAAAGCGTCATAACTTTACTTCTCCTTTGCTTTCGTTGACTAAATTATACACTGAAATAGTAGGTTTGTCTAATACGCTAAATTTATATTCAGTTATAGACTGAATCTATAGCTTCCTATATAAAAACACCCCTTTCTCTTTAACTGAAAAAGGGGTGTAAAAAAATGCAGTGTTTACTATAGTGCAGAATATCCTGTTTTTATCCGATAAAGAACTGCGTCCAGTACAGAATTCCGTCGCTTTCATAGCAGCCTATTCCGATTTTGCTAAAAGAACCTGACAAAATATTCTTTCTGTGACCATCAGAGTTCATCCAACCGCTGACTACGCTTTTCGGCGAGGGATAACCGTAGGCAATATTTTCGCCCGCAGAACGGTAGGAAACGCCGAGCTCATTTGCGGCTGTAAAGCACGTGCTTCCGTTGGGTCTGGTATGAGAGAAGGATTTTACAATTTCCTTTGAACGCAAATGCGCGACCTCTGTTGCGCCGCTGTCCTGTACAAGCGGAGCGAGACCGTACTTGCCTCTTTCTGAGTTCACAAGTTTAAGAACCTCCGCTTCAAACGCGGTATTGAATTCAGAAGCGTCGGTCTGCGGAGGAACAGTTGGCTTTGGTGGAGTAACAACCGGCTGATCGGGCTTTTCTTCCGGAGCAGGGGAGGGGGCTGAAGCCGGTTGCTGAGCAGGAACCGATGGTTTGAAGTCAACGCAGCCACCTGAGGGGCAAAAGCCTCCGATTTTTTTAAGTATTTCATTAATATTACAGCCTTGTTTTTTACAAAGCTTATCTAAAGCGTCTTTTATATTGCTGCATTCAGCACCGTTACAGATAACTTTAACCTGAGAACAAGGGACAGCTTCTGCCGCGCTTACAATTGATGCCGGAAACAAGGCAATTGTCAGGATCGCTGTTGCGGCTGCGATTATTTTAGATATGAGTTTCAAGATTAAAACCTCCAAACAGTATTTGGCGTCAACGCTGACTATATAATACTGCTTATTGGCTTTTGTTTCAATGCAAAAATAATGGGATAATTAGAAAAACGAACCTACTTGATATGATTCTTCTGATAATTGCGAAGATAGTTGTCAAGTTCCCTGATATAAAGCTCAGCAATATTGCTCAAAAGCATATTTTTCTTGGCGATATAGCCGATAACCATTTTGCTGCCTACGGAATTATCATCTGCTTCAAATGGAACAGCAAGGTAATCCGAACCGTTTAGCTCCTCGCTGATTACTCCGGAGCAGAGTGTATATCCGTTAAGTCCTACCATAAGATTAAGCATGGTTGCTCTGTCGGTTGCCTTTATCATCTTTGGGTATTCGTTTGTGCTAAGAATCTCCTCGGCATAATAAAACGAGCCATTGTCGCCCTGTTCAAAGGAAAGACAGGGATATTTTGCCAAATCCTCAAACCTAATGAGCTTTTTATCGGCAAGCGGATGTCCCTTCCATAAATATACATAAGCGTTACATTCTGTCAAAGGAGTAAAAACCAGCCCGTTTGATTTAAAAAGCTTTTCAAGCGGCTTGCGGTTAAAATCGTTAAGATATAGGATTCCGATTTCACTTTTGCCTGTGAAAACATCATCTATAATATCACGTGTTCTTGTTTCGCGGATGGCAAATTCATATTCGTCTGTGCCGAAATGCCTGACCATCTCGACAAAGCTCTTTATAGCAAAGGAATAGTGCTGGGTAGAAATCCCAAATTTCTTCTTTAGTTGTCCGCTCTTTCCGTATTTGTCAAGAAGATTATCATATTGTGCAATAATCTCCTTTGCGTAGCGAATAAATTCCAAGCCGTCGTTTGTCGGCGTAACGCCTCTTCCGCTTCGGTTAAACAGAGTTATTCCAAGCTCTTTTTCAAGCTCTCTTACCGCGCTGGTCAAGGACGGCTGTGCAACGTACAAAAGCTCGGACGCTTTGTTCAAAGAACCCGCCCCGCAAATTACCGTTACGTATCTTAGCTGTTGTATTGTCATGATAAATCACCTATATCACATAGTCGTTGCCGGCTTCTGTTGTTTTGACCAAATCGGCAACGGTGTAATTATCTGTATACCTGCGGATAGTTTCGTCAAGACCTCGCCAAAATTCAAGTGTTCTGCACATACAGGCGCGCGGGCACGGCTCGCTTCCTTCTTCCAGACAGGCAACGGGAGCAAGACTGCCCTCCATAATCCTCAGCACTTCACCCACGTTGATTTCGTTGGGATCTTTTGACAGACGATAGCCGCCGCCCTTGCCGCGCAGCCCCACAACGATATGATTTTTGACTAGCTCCTTGACAATGCTTTCAAGGTATTTTTCGGAAATATCCTGCCTTTGGGCAATATCCTTTAGTTTAATGTATTTGTTTCGGTTTTGCTCTGCCATATCAATAAGAATACGAAGTGCATAGCGTCCTTTTGTTGAAATTAACATTAGTTTCACCTCTGTATTCCCTATTATAACGGTATGTTAATGTGATTTCAAGATTTTTTTTAAAATTTCTATTGACAAATTCAAAAATCCAGTGTATGATAGTATCAATCCACTAACATACCGAATTTATAGGTTTTAATTTTCGGAGGTAATTATTATGAGTAAGATTTATCAGACAGCAGATCAGTTAATCGGTAAAACACCCCTTCTTGAATTAACACACATAGAAAAGGAGTTGGGGCTTGAGGCAAAGATTGTAGCCAAGCTGGAATATTTTAATCCTGCCGGAAGCATTAAGGACAGAATCGCAAGGGCTATGATAGAGGACGCCGAAGCCAAGGGTGTTTTAAAGCCTGACAGTGTTATTATTGAACCAACTTCGGGCAATACCGGAATAGGACTTGCTTCTGTAGCAGCGGCAAAGGGCTATCGTCTTATTATCACAATGCCCGAAACAATGAGCATTGAACGCCGCCAGCTTATGAAGGCATACGGAGCAGAGCTTGTGCTGACTGACGGCACAAAGGGAATGAAGGGCGCGATTGCCAGGGCAGAGGAGCTTGCCAAGGAGATTCCCAACAGCTTTATACCCGGACAGTTTGTTAATCCTGCCAATCCCGCAGTTCATAAAGCAACTACGGGACCGGAGATTTGGGAGGACACCGATGGTGAGGTTGACATTTTTGTCGCGGGTGTAGGCACCGGAGGCACAGTAACCGGCACAGGTGAGTATTTGAAATCACAGAATCCGGATGTAAAGGTTGTTGCTGTTGAACCCGAAACCTCTCCGGTGCTCTCAAAGGGCGAAGCAGGCGCACACAAAATTCAGGGCATAGGCGCGGGCTTTGTGCCGGATGTGCTTAATACAGATATCTATGACGAAATCATTCCGGTTTCCAACGAAAATGCGTTTGAAACCGGAAAACAAATCGGCAGAGCCGAGGGTGTGCTTGTCGGTATTTCCTCAGGCGCGGCAACATGGGCAGCTATTGAGCTTGCCAAACGTCCCGAAAACAAAGGCAAAACAATTGTAGTGATTCTGCCCGATACAGGCGACCGCTATCTTTCAACACCGCTTTTCAGTGACTGATACTAATAATATAAAACCTCTTTCTCGTGGTAAAAATGAGAAAGAGGTTTTTTTGCCTATAATGGGTGCTGATTTTTGGACAGTCTGACGTAATAATATGCAAGCAAGGCGTGCGCCGCGAATTGTGCGGTGTTGCCTATAGTAAATCCGACAGCTTTTTGGAATACAAAAAATCGTGAATCATCTGATTCAGCTCGGCCCACATTGGAAGTGTGTCGCATTCGGCTGCTCTCGGACATTCTTCCGCGCCGTTTTCCAAGCACGCAACCACAGCCATTGAGTTTTCCATAACATCAAGAATTTCTCCGACCGGATATTCCCCGGGCTTTCGGCTCAGCTTATATCCGCCGCCCTTGCCGCTGACGCCCTTCAAAAGCTTTGCGTTTACAAGCTCCTTTGCGATTATTTCTAGGTATTTCTTTGAAATCCCCTGACGTTCGGCAATATCCTTAAGCGGAACATATCCGTCGCTGTTTTGCCGCGCGAGGTCAATCATCACCCTAAGCGCGTATCGTCCTTTTGAAGAAATCATTGCTGTCACGCTCCTTATACGCTTATTTTACTATAGCGTAAAAATAAAATCAATACTTTTTTACAAATAACCTATTGACACGGTAGGCAAATATGGTTATAATAAAACCATTGAATATAAGGAGTTGACGTCATGCAGATTTACGCTGACAACGCCGCTACCACCAAAATGAGTGAGGCGGCGATAAAGGCAATGACAGACTACATGCAAAATTGGTATGGTAATCCGTCCAGCCTTTACACAATCGGTCAGAGAGCAAAGGATAAGCTTGAACAGGCAAGGGAAGAAATTGCCAGGCTGATTAATGCAGAGCCGCGTGAAATTATTTTTACTTCCGGAGGCAGTGAAGCGGATAATCAGGCTCTTGTTACTGCTGCGATTAACGGCAAGAAAAAGGGTAAAATGCATATTATTTCAAGTGCGTTTGAGCACCATGCGATTCTTCATACGCTTAACAAACTGGAAAAATACGGTTTTGAAATCACTCTTCTTCCGGTTCATCAAAACGGCATTGTTCAACCCGATGAGCTTGAAGCGGCGATCCGTGAGGATACCTGTCTTGTCACGATTATGACAGCAAATAACGAAATCGGAACAATTCAGCCTATTGCCGGAATCGGAGAAATCTGTCGCAAACACGGCGTTGTTTTCCATACCGACGCTGTACAGGCGGTAGGACATCTTCCAATTGATGTAAAAGCTCAAAATATTGATAT
>CAJODI010000080.1:0-561 GCA_905233145.1 uncultured Ruminococcus sp.
CTTTGTTCGTCTTAACAACGAAGGCAACGAGAACAACTTCGTAAAGGGCAACGCTTGGAACAAGACAGCAGACCTCAAAATCAGCGACCTCAACGGCGTTTACACAATCAACGGCTGGGAGCTCGAGGTAGAGTAATCTAAGCTTGAAATTAACTTAATTAATATACAAGACCGATTCACAGATGTGGGTCGGTTTTTTGGTTTAGCACTAAATTTTAGGGATAGTCGCGATTACATTCTGTCTGTCATTATGTACAAAAAACACACTCTTGACTTGTGTAATATAAACAAGGCTCCGATTTTAAAAAACTTTTGAAAAAAGTGTTGACTTTTTCGTATTTAGGGTGTATCATAGTCACGTACTCAGATGAACAACCGCAAGACGAGTTGTGAGCTGAGCTTCCTTAAAGAAATATAGTAAAAACACAAACAAACACAAACAAACACAAAAACACAAACATGAAAACAAAAGGAAAATTAAAGGAGAAAACAATCATGAAAAAATCAATCAAAACAAGAATCATCAGCATCGCAACAGCAGCACTTATGACACTTTCACTT
>CAJODI010000080.1:661-6382 GCA_905233145.1 uncultured Ruminococcus sp.
GCAGCATACTTCTTCAACAAGGACACAGGCGCAAACACATGGGCAAACGTAAGCTGCAACGGCTACATGGGCAACTACGCTTCCGTATACGGCGACTACACACACGTAATCTTTGTTCGTCTTAACAACGAAGGCAACGAGAACAACTTCGTAAAGGGCAACGCTTGGAACAAGACAGCAGATCTTAAGATCAGCGACCTCAACGGCGTTTACACAATCAACGGCTGGGAGCTCGAGGTAGAGTAATCTAAAGCAAAAAATAATTTACTTCACATACAAAACCGATTCACAAAACGTGAGTCGGTTTTTGTTATATGTCTTCATTAAGGCAACACCGCACAATTCATGGCGCACGCCTTGCTTGCATATTATTCCGTCAGACTGCCCAATAATCAGTATGCACACTGATTATTGGGCAGTCTGACGAAAAATCTGACTACGCAATCCGCGCACCGGAATTATGCGGTATTGCCTTAATAAAACTGAGATTAAAAACAAAATCATGTAAGCCTAATTTCTACTTATACTATTCTCAATAAAAAAATTATATTTGATAATAGCATTATAAAAATCAGGAGCCGATTATTCACCAAAAGGATATTATGTTCAAATTTTTAAATAATTTAAATAAAAACATAGCTATAATTCTTATTGAAAATAAAGTCGAATTATGTTAAAATGTTTTACATTAACAAAAAGACCATTATCCAATTTGAGGCAGCATCCGACAATTCGTGTTGTGAACATTCCTTGAATTTTAATTCGTCAGTTTGCTAAAAGTCCGGGCAAGAAGTAAGCTTTACCCTGATTTTCAAGCTGACGAAAAATTTTGTATATTGATTCGCAAGCCTGAACTATGCGGTATTGCCATAAATTCTAATGATTTTTTGTGGAAATTCGGAGGAGTCGGAACATGTCAAATACCGTAAGATTACTGAGTGCGGTTTTGTCGGCAGTTATGACAACAGGGCTGTTTGCGGTAGCACCTGTTTCAGCTGTAACAGAACAGGAAATGAATAAAAACACAGAGGCTTCCGTTGCTGAAAACAGTGACAGCGAAGCCTTTAATACTTATATAGATTTTGTTCGTCCCTTTGCTGAAGATAAGTTATACGGGGACGAATTTTCCGACGGTAAGGAAGAAGCAGTCGGAGCAGCAAGAACAAATCTTTGGAACTGCACTGTTTCATATTCCGGATCATTTATTTACACAGGCTCGGAAATTGTTCCTTCATACATCAGCGTCGCACATAAAGGAAAAGAGCTTACCGAGGGTAAGGATTATACCCTGTCGTTTTCTGATAATATAAATGCCGGAATAGCAAAGATGACAATTTTGGGGATAGGTTCATATACCGGCACGGCAGAGCGCAAATATATGATCTCTCCTAAAAATGTCTCCTCTTTATCGGTAAAACTAAAAAACAATACGTTTATTTACGACGGAAAACCTCATTGCGCAGGCGTAACCGTAAAACACGGAAAAACCGAGCTTACCGAGGGTGAGGACTACACTCTGGTTTATTCTGATAACGTAAAAATCGGCAACGCCACAGTTACTGTTGTCGGAAAAGGAAATTATTCCGGCGAAATCAGCAAAACATATGTTATCGGCAGATTAAAGTCCCTTTCTGACTGCTCCTTTACGCTTGGCGCAAGCTCCTATACCTACAACGGCGCGGAAAAAAAGCCTGCTGTAACAGTTAAGGACGGCTCAAAGCCGCTTACAAACGGTGTGGATTATACTGTAACCTATTTTGACAATACTAACGCAGGCACGGCGACTGTTTCTGTCAAGGGCAGAGGAATCTACAGCGGAACCGTGAGCAAGAGCTTTAGTATTGCTCCAAAGCAGCTTTATTCCGGCGCGGTGAGTCTAAAAGAAACAAGATTTGAATACGATGGGACAAATACCCCGGAGGTAGTTGTTAGGGACGGCACGTTAGTTTTAGAGAACGGCACGGATTACACTGTGAGTTACTCCAACAATAAAAATTCAGGCGCAGTTGCATGTGCAACTGTCGTTTTTAAAGGCAACTACTACGGAAAATTATATAAATCATACGAAATTGTTGAAAAGCCAATAGAAAAATGTTCGTTTGATTTTCTGACAAAGACAGCTGAATTAGGCAAAGCCAACGAGATAAAGCCTATTGTAAAAAACGGCAGCATTATTCTCAAAGAGGGCACGGACTATCGCCTTTCATATTCTCCTGATAACGCAGCCGGAATCGGGTACATATATGTTCAGGGAATCGGGAACTACACCGGCATTTACAAAACCGACATAAAAATAGCCTCTGCCAATATTAGGGACGCTAATGTTTCGGTGAACAAAGCGTCTGCTTGCCTTTATGCCGACGGGATTATAAGAAGCCTGATTATTGTGAGATACAGCGGAGAGACGCTTGTATACAACAAAGATTACAGGCTAAGCTTTAAGACAAGCGGAAGCAGCGTAACCGTTACGGTACAAGGAATCGGAAGCTACTCAGGCTCATATACTTTTTCCTATTATGAAAGCCTGAATGACAAAAATATAGGTGAACGCTTTGTCTGGGGCAAAGACAATTGGAGCTTTGACAACAGCAGACTGGCTTTTTCGACCAACCAGGTTGACGAGGGTATTAAAAGGACCTTGATGTCTGAGTTCAAAATGGACACCGCTGACAAAGCGGCGGTAAACAATTTTTTGGACGCAGGCGAGGGCTTTCGCGGATCCTGCTACGGAATGACGGTATCTTCGATTCTTTCAAAGCTCGGATATCTGAATTATACGCCTTACGAAATATCGCATAATGACAACGGAACAGATATCTGCAATTTTGTTCAGTCAATATATACCGGAACAAGGTTTTCTGAGCTTACACGGCAGTCTACTCTCAGCGGATATGCCCTTAAAAAGGTAGAAGATAAGCCTTATTCTCAGATAGACTACATAAATAAGCTTGAGCTTGCACTTAGAAGCAACAACACTGTTGTCAGCCTGATTTACAGAATTGAGTTTGATGACAGCGACGTAAATATGTCACACTGCGTCGTTGCATACGGCGTTGAAAGCTACGTCTATACCTATCGCTTTAAGGACGGAAGAACCAAAACCTATAATAAAAGAATCCTCGTCTATGATCCAAATTTCGGAGAGTGCAATACTATTACCGATATTGCTTGTATTTATTTTAATTCAAAGGACGGAAGCTGGATTTGCCCCGAATGGACAGACAGAACATACGGTGGAAAGGCAATTTCCTGCTATTGGAATTCCGATATGGGCTCCTGCCTTGACAAAGGTTCGCTCAGCTCGATTATAAAATATCACTCCATTTCATGTACAGAGGACTTAATGTCCGGGTACAAATACGACTACGTAATTCCCGATTCGAGAGAAGCCGGCGTTGGCTCAAACGAAACCTCGGAAAAAACACAGGCGTTTATGTGGGCACAAAAGCCCGAAGGCAGCGAGCTGGACAGCCGTTTTGTGAGCATGGGTGATGTGGATTTTGACGGTAGAATTACAATTGACGACGCAACACTGATTCAAACTCATCTTTGCGAGCTAACCACGCTTTCGCTCAGACAGCTTCGCGCAGCTGATTTGGATAAAGACGGAATTGTAACTGTTTCAGATGCTGCGATGCTTCAATTATATCTCGCAGAGCTTATTACGCTGTAACAAAAAATTTTATAAGAAAATAAAAATATACTTTTTTTGTCATTGTATTGTAATAGTCGACATGATATACTATAGACACAGTAAAGGAAACAACCTAAACTGAAAAACAAAACAATTTAAAAAAGGAGATTTTTAATTATGAAAAAGGTAATGACAATCATCATCGCAGGAGTAATCGCAGCAACAATGTGCGTTGTATTCGTAGGATGCGGCAGCAACAACAAGAATGCAAAAAATCCCACCGTTCAGTCAACAACGGTTTCAACCACAACAAAGCCCAAATCCACCAAGCCGGCAAGCTCAGCCAGTCAGCAGCAAGACGACCAAAGCTATGTTGAAGACAACACAGTTGCTCCCTATCAGGCTCAGGACAACAATCAGCAGTATCAGGAAAATCAGCAGGAAAACGCTGAGGTAAACACAGTTGCACCATATCAGGAGCAGCAATCTCAGGTTCAAAGCTCACAGGAACAGCAGAGCAACGCAGAAGACAACACCGTTGCCCCATTTCAGGAGCAGACAAACCCACAGGCTCAGAGCTCACAGTCACAGCAGGATGATGTTGAGGATAACACGGTTGCTCCGTTCCTCGGCTGATTTCAGCCCGGCTAAAGGCAAGACAATGACCTGACAAGGTTTTTAATAGATTTCGGGAAAAAAATACGCCGCGCAAAAGGAGCACGGCGTATATTTTTTTCATAAGTGAGAGTGCCACCGGCACTTATTTTGTAAGCTTTTTGTACAGTACCGAGGCGTAAATGCAAGGAACGATCGAAAATAAAACTATTGCTATCCCGCATCCGATCATCAGGAGCAGGAGAGGATTTGCCTCAATAAAAAAGCACATGATCCCAAATACTATAATAATTCCTCCGCTGATCACGCCCATATAACCGGCAAATTTATGAGTTTTGCGCCAAACGGTTTCGTTTTTCAGCGTAGCAGTGGTTCGTATGCCCAAAACGCTGTTTTGCTTGACCTTGGGCATAAGGTTGCTGATATAAATTATCAGCACGCCCATAAGCATCAGCGAAAGAAAAGCTGTTTTTTCTCCCAGCTCGCGCATATCGTTAAGACTTACAAAAAGGAAGAACCATGCAATAGCCATGAAAAGTCCGAAAATCGCGGCAACGATCTTAAAGGCGACCTTGTCGTTTTCGCGCGCGGTATATGATTTTTCCATAAACAGTTCAAACAAATACCAGCCCAAGCCTATTGCAAGCGGTATGGCAGGCAGCATCATCAGTATCCATTTTGATGAAAAATCATCCGCGTAGCCCTCTATTCCCCAGTGAGAGGGAACAAGCTTTCTTGGAGAAAGTGCGATTATAATTGCGGTTATTGCAGCGTTTATAAGTGAGATTATCAAAAGTGAATATTTTTTCATAGCATTATCCTTTCCGAGAGTTGTCCTCTCTGTGCGCAAGGTCGGAGATCATTCCCAAAATATCTTCAAAAACACTTGTTTTGAGAGAATATACCACATTTTGACCCTGCTTTTCTGCCCTGACCAGATCCGCCTGCCTTAGAATATTCAGATGATTACTGATCGAGGGCTTTGAAATATCGAATTTTTCTGCGATCTCTCCGGCGTTCATATCCCCGGACTTGAGCATAAATAATATTTCGCGTCGTGTGGGATCCGCCATCGCTTTCCAAACGTCACCCATCGGAGCACCTCTTTTCGATATATTAGATGATTAGATAAATTTCTAATTATCTAATTAAAATATATCACATAAAAACGTGTTTGTCAATAGGGGTTTAAATATTTCTTTGATCACGTTATCAGCATTATGCACAAAAATCATGCTTTAGATTTGTATAATATAAACAAGGCTCCGATTTAAAAAAACTTTTGAAAAAAGTGTTGACTTTTTCGTGATTAGGGTGTATCATAGTCACGTACTCAGATGAACAACCGCAAAACGAGTTGTGAGCTGAGCAACACAAAAACAAACAAAAAACAAAAGGAAAATTAAAGGAGAAAACAATCATGAAAAAATCAATCAAAACAAGAATCATCAGCATCGCAACAGCAGCACTTA
>CAJODI010000081.1 GCA_905233145.1 uncultured Ruminococcus sp.
TGGGGGTAAATGTATACTTTCTTGTCATTGCTTCATCACCGTATATATTATACCATACTTTTTATAAATATTAAAGCATTTTATTTAAGAACAGTATAATACCATGTGATAATACAAAATCAAAAACGGCTGACTAAACTCAAAATGAGAGAAGTCAGCCGTTTTCTATTGATTTCAAGTATTAGTAGGCTTTCATTGCCGCAATAGCTTTGGCAGGATCTTTCGCTTTAAATACCGCTGTGCCTGCTACGCAAACGTCGATTCCTGCGGCAGCGGCCTTGGCTATTGTTTTGTCACTGATGCCGCCGTCAACTTCAATCAGCATCCCGTCAATCCCTCGGCGAGAGCATTCGGCGCGGATTTCGCCTGCCTTTGGAAGCATATCCTCCATAAAGCTTTGACCGCCAAAGCCGGGCTCTACAGTCATAATCAGCACCAAATCGAGCTTGTCAAGATAGGGGAATACCGCTGACGCCGGTGTTTTCGGTTTTATAACAAGCCCTGCCTTTACACCGTTTTTGCGGATTATGTCAATAGTTTCGTTAATATTTGAGTCACATTCAACGTGAAATGTTATGATGTCCGCGCCTGCGCCGATAAAATCTTCGGCGTATTTTAGCGGATCGCTAATCATTAAGTGAACGTCAAAAGGCCTGTCCGAAAACCTTCTTACAGCCTTGATGACAGGTGCGCCAAAGGTGATGTTCGGAACAAAATGACCGTCCATAACGTCCAGATGCATCCAGTCTGCACCCGATTTGTCCATTCTCACAATTTCTTCACCCATTTTTGAAAAATCACACGAAAGAAGCGACGGCGCAATTTTCATCGGAAACATATCCTTTCTAATCTGAATATAAAAATAAATACGGTTTTAAGAAGGCAAAGTAATGCAAAACAACAACAAGCTTATGACCCGATTGTGACGCTTTATCATAAGCTTTTGCATAAAAGGCGGCACCTACGGCTTTTGGATCGCCGGGGCTATGATAGCGGCAATTGCCCAGAATAACGCGTATATAAGTACCTCAAGCGAGCCCATAACTCCCACGTTCGCGTATAGCGCAAGAGTTGCCGCAACCAGGATTCCGAGTATAACCGCGATTAGCTGAATGATGATTGCGAGCGAGATGTTGTGCTTGATTTTTACGCTTCCGGAAACTGCTCTTGCAAGCGATGAAGCCTTGCCGTGAGTGATCAGATAGGCGCGCGAGGTTTCTTCCTTTGCGCCCTGAGCTTCCTTCAAAACGTTTCCGAGTCCGGTCGGAAGCACCTTTACGCTGCGATAAAACAGCCCATAGAGCGAAGCGATAAGATCGTCAGTGATATTGTAGTCTGTTGTGCGAATAAGGAAGCTGATTCCGTTTGATTCGGCGCGCTGCAGCTCGGATTTTAGCTCAGGATCAGCGTGGTACTTGGTAACAAGCATAGCAACAAGCCGTCCTGCGCGCGAGAGATATGTAACCTGTCTGCCGTCGTTTGAATACCTTTCCTCATATTCAATTGAAGGCGTCTCCACACTGTATTTTTCCATGAGCTGTCGCGAGCCGACAAGGATCCTTTCTCCGTTGATCCAGCCGACAAGCCCCATTTCATCCTCATAGAGCACGCTTTCAACCTCGGGAAGAGTTTCGTTTGTCTCGGCAACAACCGAGTCAAATGCGTTTGCAATCGGGTTCTGAGCCTCTTTCAAAATTGCGATACCGCAAAGCAGAGACTCGTCAACGTTGAACTCGTCGTAGGTTTTGATTCCCTCCAGCTCGATCGTATCCGCAGGAAAAAGCTCTGTTGCGTCAAGCATAATAGCTGTACTGTCGCAGAATTGCTTGATTGACGGATATCCTGCAAGCATTGAGCCGAACTCCAGCAGAGTTTTGCACAGCCTTCTTACAGGCAGGTTGACCGCAATAAGGTTGGAGACCGGGATAGCCAAAGCAGTGATAAGCGCGAAGGTGTTGACGGCGTCGGTGAAGCTTATCTTGAGCACGCCGTAAATCAACGCTATTATGATAGCGGCAATGGTTGTTATCGGCGCAAGCTTTGAAGCCAGATCCTCGCTGGGATCCGGGGCATAGGATATTTTAAGAAAATTGGAGGCAAAATCGGTTTTGTGCTGATATGCAATGATATTTTTCTCCGAAGCAGTTCCGCTCAGCATTTTGTTGGCGATTGATTCGTTGTTATAAATCTTTGCCGCATATTTTTGTCCCTTGGCTGAAACAAAACGAAAATTATCCTTGACTCTGAGCACCATAAACAGCTTGCCCAGGTTGTTGACAAAAAATCCAAGCAGCACAATCGCGCAGTAGTAATTTACGTTGAAGCTGCTCATGTCACCCAAACAGAAGAATGCCGTAACCGCCTGTACTGCGGCTGCAATTCCGCCTATTGCTATGGCTGTGTCGGAATTGCCCTTGAATTTAATCAGCGGTGTAAGTCCGCTGAGCATTGCAACGCGGTTAAGCGCGATTGACGAGCCGATCAGCAAAAGGTTGAAAACTCCGTAGGCAGCCGGTGCAAACGGCACCGCGCCGATGATTGCCGATGGAAAAAATCTTGTGACAACAGTCATCAAAACAGCCGCAACAGCAACTATTCCTGACAAAAGGCTGCGCATAAAAAGCTTTTTTATGTTTTGGTTAAGCTCAAAAATTATGCTTTTTTCGTCTTCTTCTCCTGTGTAGTCCTCAACAGGTTTAGTCTTTTGAGGAGGAGTGTCGTTGTCGTCAGAATCGTCCTTAGAGAAAAAGCCCACAACCGCGGACACAATCTTTTCCTGCGCGCTTCTTTTGTCCTCGGGCTTGTCGTCCTCAGTGCCGCTGTCAGGCTTGGGCTCGGGATGGATCACATGGGCGATTACAGAAGGATTTTTTGAGCGAATGTATTCCTCGTATTCGTTTTCTACCACTTCGGAAAATCTGCCTGCCTTGACGTTCAGATTATCTCCGGGGTTTTCGGGACGGTAAATCGGAACCTTTGAAACAATGCGCTTAGGCTGCTTTGCTGTTGATGGTGCCTGCTCTCCGAAAAGAGCTTCATATCTGCCATCGGCTTTAGAAGCGTCGGCAGAGCTATCGGCGCTATTTGTATTTTCCGTATTTTCGTTTTTATTATCCTTGTCCTTGGGTTTGTCCTCTGAATTTTCAGGAGTCTTTTGGTCGGGATCTTCCATATCAATATCAATTGAATTTATGCTTTCAATATTAACGCCGCTGTCGCTGAACTGCTCCAGCTCGTCTATAACGTCTCTCGAAAACCGCGTGTGCTCATCATATTCGGGAGCAAGGGTAACGATGCTTTCTTCCTCTTGCTTTTCTTCCTCTTCGGGCTTGGCTGCGGATTCATTTTTCTTTTGCTCCGCCTCTGCTTCCGCCTGAGCCTCCTGAGGAGTTTTGATTTCGTCGGAGCCCTCCATAATGAGCTGTGCTTTCATTGTTGTGGCGGTTTTGTCGCCTACAATCGCGTTTTCGGTGCCGGCTGTGCGCTTTTTGCTGTCCTTGTCAACCTCCAGCGGACTTTCGTTTTGAAGGCGAGGCTTCTTACTTTTGTTGCTGAAAATATCGTCCATTTTGGGCTTGGCACGGTATTTGTCAGCCATATTCTTCATTTGCTCCTGATCAGCGAGCCTGTGCGTTTCTTCAAGAATGCTCTCGATTTCAAGCTCTCTCAGCAGCTCGTCCTTATTATCTTTATCCGGCAATGCCTGCACTTCCTTTCTATCTGTCCTTCATTGCGCTGTACATCAGAATTCCCGCGGCAACGGAAGCGTTGAGCGAGTTGATTTTGCCCTTCATCGGCAGCGATACAATAACGTCGCATTTTTCTCTTACAAGCCTCGAAATCCCCTTGCCCTCGTTACCGATAACAATTGCACACGCGCCGGAAAAGTCACATTCCGAGTAATCGGTTCCGTCCATATCCGCGCCGAAAACCCACACTCCGCGCTTTTTTATATCGTCAATAAGAGCAGAAATATTGCTCACTCGCGCAACGCGCATGTATTCAATCGCTCCTGCCGAAGCCTTTCCCACGGAATAGCTGAGAGTCGCGCTTCGGCGTTTGGGGATGATAATACCGTGAACGCCGGCGCATTCGGCGGTACGAATAATAGCTCCCAGGTTGTGAGGATCCTCAAGCTCATCAAGAATAATAATAAAAGGCGGTTCGTTTTTGCTTTGGGCAAAGTCAAAAATATCCTCAACCGTTGAGTAGTCCTTAACTGCCGCAAACGCGACGATTCCCTGATGAGTAGTGCCGCCGCTGATGTAGTCGAGCTTTGCGCGGTCAACCTCCTTGACGGGAATCATCTTATTTTTTGCCTTTGCCAAAATCCCGACAACCGCTCCGCTTTTTTCGCCGCGTGCGACAAGAATTTTATCAATCGGGCGATTGCTGCGCAGGGCTTCGCTGACAGGATTTCTGCCCGATATGACGTCGGGCTTAGGCTCGCTGTTTTTGTCGTTCATTCGTTTTACCTCAGCATAAAATGTAGTTTTGAGATTTCTTTTAATTATAGCATAAATTTAGAAATAAATACAGTGTTTTTGCAAATTTTACAGGGATTAAGATAAAAAATATAACGCTTCGTCGATTAGATTGGGCGGAACAAGCCCAAAACGGCGCGTAAGAGTATCTCTGAAAATCTCCAAATGCGGAGGAAACGGAGTAAAGCAAAAATAAACAGTCCAAAAAAGCATGAGAATAAAAAGCGAAGGAACAAATAATCCGGAAAGATTTTTATTTCCGAAAAGCAGAAAAAAACCCAGCGCAAAAACAGGTAAATGACAAACTGAACCAAGCATGAACAAAGCTTCCCGATTTTGAAGCAGGCAGTCAACCGTGCAGCAAAAGCCGATATGCAACGCGCACAAAAAACACAGCAACGCGGTTTTTGTTACGACAAATGTGCGAAAGGGCACGTTGATGCAAAGAATTTCAATCAGTCCCCAAAACAAATACGAAATCAGCAACAGCTTTGTGCTTTCCCATATGCTGTTGTTTACAGCTCCGAAAAGAATACCGATCAGTTCTCCGCCGCAGAGCGAGTAAAAGCGACGCAAAAAAGCGGTGACAAGCAAGGAGAATATCGCGCCGCCAAGTTCAAAAAGCATATAATTTTTTGCGGTAAAAGCGAATTGTGATTTTGACGAATCCATCGTTACTAAATCCTCCTTGATACGAGAAAAAGTTACAAAAATGTATTATATTTTATTGGAAAAATAAAGAGTAATTAAATTTCTTATTATGAATTTATACATTTTGTATATTTCCTTAATCTCAATAAAATGTTAAAAACTATGTTGAAAGTGTTAAAACAAAGGCTGATAAAGAGCATTCTCTCCCAGATTTTTACTAGAGTTATCATTTTGAGCGATAAAAATTATTTTCCACATGGAAAACTCTGTTGAAAATATTAAAAAATACAATTACAATATGTATAATTTGTGTGTCAACTGAAATGTTTCAAAATCCAAGATTTTTTTAATTTTTTACTTATTATTTGTTTGTGCATTTTGCCGAAAAATCATGAGAAAAAATCACAGATTTAGCTTTCTCTATAAAAATAATAGTTGCTATATCATATAACTTTTTAGGCAATACCGCATAATTCTGGTGCGCGGATTGCGTAGTCAGATTTTTCGTCAGAATGTACAAATAATCAGTGTGCATACTGATTTTTGGGCAGTAGCAAGGCGTGCGCCATGAATTGTGCGGTGTTGCCTTTAATAAAAAAAGAGCCTGACTGTTATAATGCTTGCAACCAGCGCAGTGAAATCCGCTGTAAGCGCGGCAAAGAGAGTGTGACGTATATTCCTGACATTTACGCAGCCAAAGTACATCGCGGTTGCGTAAAAGGTCGTTTCACTTGACCCGGCAAGCACAGAAGCTACCCTTCCGGCAAAGCTGTCTGCTCCGCAGTCCTCGAAAATAGAGATTAACAATGCTCCCGAGCCGCTTCCCGAAACAGGCCTTAGCAAAGCCATGGGTACGATTTCTTTCGGAAACCCAAGCAGGGCTGCCGCGGGTTCAACCGCATTGCAGATTACTTCTGCTGCTCCGCTGGATTTCAGCAGCTCTACCGCAAACACTAAGCCTATAATCGTTGGGGCGATGGTAAGCAGGGTTTGCAGCCCTTCTCGCGCTCCGACTAAAAACACGTCGAATACGGAGGTTTTTGAAAACAGCCCGAAAACTACAATGATACACGCGAAAACCGGCATTACAAGCGACATTTTGCCGCCTCCCTTCTGTTTGACAAGCAATTAAAGGTGCAGGCGATCATCAGAGCGACGACAAGCGCGCAAGCCGAGCTGATCCAGACCGGTACAATTATTTCAAAAGGAGCGTTGCTGCCGTAGGATTGCCTAAGCGCGCCAAGGGTGCTTGGCAGGAGCTGTAGAGAAGCCGTATTCATTACAACGAAAACAACCATTTCGTTTGTTGCAGTGTCGTTCTTGCCGCCCAGTATGTACATTTCCTTCATCGCTTTTAGGCCAAACGGCGTTGCGGTGCTTCCCAGTCCAAGCAAATTTGAGGTAACATTCATAGTTATGCAGCGAAAGGCTTCGCTGTTTGTGTCAAGATGTGGGAATAAAGGGCGAAGCAAGGGAGAAAAAATCTTTGCCAAAAGCGTGGTAAAGCCGCTTTCGGAAGCGATCTTCATAATGCCTGACCACAGACACAGAATTCCTGCCATTGTCATGAGCAGTGAAACTGCCGACGCGCCGCTGTCTATCATCGCTTTTGATAATAACTCGCCGTTGCCGAGGATTATTGAGCAAAAAACGCTTATTATAATTATTCCGGACCATATATAATTGAGCAAAATAATCACTCCAATCAATTTTTTGTATATAAAATTTATTAAAAACAGCAAAAATTCATTACTTTACAACACTAATTGACAAACAAATACAAATATGGTAATATATTGATATAAATTTATACTATCCTCTGATAAAATACTATAAAACAGATGTTAGCGGAAAATTTTGCAAAATAAGGCGGAGAACGCGGTAATCCTGACGGATTCCGAGGATGACAAAGCAGTTATGTGAATTTTAAGGCAATAGATTTAAGGCAATAGATTTTAAAGAGTTTTATTAGATAATAGAATGAAAGGAGCTTGCCATGATTTATACTAATTACAGGGAAATTGACAAAGCAGGTCGAATTGTGATATCAAAGGACATTCGTGCTCATTTGAACATTAAGCCGGGCGACTTGCTTTTAATCAACGCTGACGATTACTCAATCGTTATTAAAAAGGCAGAGGCAAAGTGCGTTTTCTGTAACTCACAGGCAGAGCTTCGTGAATATAAAGACAAGCATATTTGCAGCTCATGCCTGCGTGAACTAAGCGGTGAACCGACATAGTGTGATTACATATTGTATAGTGCTAATTTAAACCTAATTATATATATCAATTCCGCGGCGTGAATATTCGCGGAGCTTGGAGCAAAAATGAGACTATTGATCGCCGATACAGCGGATTTGCGTCCGGAGCACTCAAAGCTTATCAGTTCTGCACGCGCGCAAAAGGCTGCGCGGTATAAAATGGAGGACGACAAAAAAAGATGTATTCTAGCCGGAGTTATGCTTAAGCAATTCCTGGGCGACGCGGAGATCACGCAAAATCAATATGGCAAGCCTGTTGCAAAGGGCGGCATTTGCTTTAACCTTTCTCACAGCGGAAGCTATGTGCTGCTTGCGCTCTCGGATTTTGATGTAGGCTGCGATATTGAGCGCGTCAAACAGGTTCAGCCGCTCAGACTTGGCAAAACCGTGTTTTGCAAAAATGAGCTGGAGCTTTTAGAAGGCTCTGCCGACAGGCTTTCGGCATTCTATTCTCTCTGGACGAGGAAAGAGGCTTTGATAAAATGCACGGGAGAGGGCTTTTATAAAAGTGTAAAGAGCGTTGACGTAAGCGGAAGCTTTTTCGAGGAGAACGGACTATGCTACCGTTTTAAAACGATTTGCTTTTCCGATTATATTATTTCTGCGTGCTCGGCAAAGGACAAAATGTTTTCGGAGCTTGAATTTTTAAAAATATAAACAAGCTCCGGTTATGCTTTGCTGCCTAAAGAATAAAGGCAACACCGCACAATTCGCGGCGCACGCCTTGCTTGCATATTATTCCGTCAGACTGCCCAAAAATCAGTCCCCATACGTCAGTATGCGCACACCCGAATTATGCGGTATTGCCTACAATATATATGCCGGTCATTGATTTTTGAACTGCATATAGTATGTGAGCAAGATATCAGAACGAAATTCAATAAAAAACCGACTGTTTGGTTTCGGAAAAAGTCCGAAGCTAAATGGTCGGTTTTTCGTTTGTAATATAATTTGTAATATAATAAATATATTGTGTCAAAAATGTTACAATTGTTCTTTTTTGATTCATATTTCATTTTTGGAATCAAACACAGGAGCGTTTATGTCCGCAAACTTGAAAAAAAAAACGTATGAACAGGGGGATAAGACTTGCAAAGATTATTATTTTGTAACAAAAAATAATTATTTAAGAGAACTTTGAAATAAATTATTAATAAATTGACGGAAAAGCCCGAAAAATAAACGAATTTGTAATAAATTCTCATCAATAAAACTATCCCGAATGACATAAAACTACAGTTTTGTTTTCCAACTAATGAAATATATGTAAAAAAGCAAAAAATAATTAGAAATACGCAAGATATCACTTGTATATTGACGAAAAAGAAGTATAATTAATTACATCAAAGAAATAAATTGTAACATAGTTGTAACAATTGATTTCCCCAAACCGCAATATATGTAAAAAATCTTACTATTTTTTTCATTTATATACAATATTTAGTGTTTGGAGGGTATGAAAATGACAGACAGAGAACTTAGAAAACTGTCACGTGCAGGGCTGCTTGAGATTTTGCTGACCCAGAGCAGAGAGATCGAAAGACTTAAATCAGAAGTCGAAGAGCTTAACGAAAGACTCGACGACCGAGATATGATTATGAGTCACTCAGGCTCAATAGCCGAGGCTTCGCTGAGAATTAACGGCGTTTTTGAAGCTGCTCAGAGAGCTGCGGATCAATATGTAAACAGTGTAAGGTACAGATTTTCCGCATAGGTCGGAATTTGCCATACGATTTGGAAGGGTAGTTTACAGTTGTGGCTAAGCATTTGAAGCAGAAGTCAACTGCTAAAGGAAAAGACAGGAAGAAACGCAGATACGCCAAGGAATCCAAGGCAGACACGCTCTTTTCTAATGTAAGAGGCGGCTTTGGCAAGGCGGCGGAGACTGCGCCAAACCCCGTTTCTTCCTCAGAAGATTCGGTTTCCGCAGATAATAGGGAGCCGAAACACGGGGTTAATCTTTCGCCGAAAATTATCAGCTTCGGCGGAGCCAGGGAAGCTTTACAAAAGAATAAACATTTTAAATCAGACGACTTTTCCCGGACAGCCGAAACAAAAAATGGATCCGTACAAAATTCCGGCAGACGCTTTCGTGAAGATGATTCTGACGGCAAAGCCGAGATAACCAAATTGAAATCCGGCGAAGCCGCGGCACAGTCCGGCGGAAAACGCTTTAGAAGCGAAGAACCAAGCGTTAAGGCAGAGATAACTCAGCTTAACCCTACGGACGAAATTAAGCCGAGCTCCGGAAAGCATTTTCGGGATGACTCCGAAAATGTCATTCAGGAAGCAAAAAGCAGGCAGAGGGAATTGTCGGGACAAGACTCCGGCAAGCGTTTTCGTTTAGAAAGCTCTGATGAGGCAACCAATAAAAATTCGGAAAATCCGCAAAAGGCTTCTAAAAAAACTCCCGTTGCTTCGGAGGTTTCCGGTCAAGACCGCGATAAGAACAAGGGGAAACGTCTGAAATCTCCCGAGGAAGCTGAGGAAGCAAAAAAGAAGTCAAAGGAGAAATTCTTTTCTGCGGAAAATCTTCCGACCTCAGCTCAGCTTGAAGAGGAGCTCAAAAGACACAAAACCAAGAGAGATAATTCAAGACTGGTAAGAAACACGATCTTTGGTCTGATAACCGTGGCGGCGGTGGCGGTGCTTGTTGCAACACTCTTTTTGCCGATTCTCCAAATCTACGGAACCTCTATGACTCCGACTCTGACAGAGGGAGACGTGGTTGTCTCGCTGAAGGGATCGGGCTTTGAGCAGGGAGACATAATTTCATTCTATTACAATAACAAAATTCTTGTAAAAAGGGTAATCGCCTTTGAAGGGGATTTTGTAAATATAGATGAAGACGGCAACGTTTTTGTAAACGACAAGCCGCTCAGCGAGCCTTATCTTTCGGAAAAGGCTTTTGGCGAATGTAACCTTGATTTGCCGTATCAGGTCCCTCCCGGCAAGATATTTGTTATGGGAGACCACCGGCTGACCTCGATTGACAGCCGAAGCAGCGTGATGGGCTGTGTGGGCGAAGAGCAAATAGTCGGAAAAATAGTATTCAAGGTCTGGCCGTTTGACGGGCTGGGCTCTGTAAAATAATTATCGGCAGCTTTGATTTTATATTATTCAGCACTGAAGGATCAGCGCGTCAAGTGAAATATTTTAAAATTCGGAGCAGCTAAATTAAGAAAATATATGAGAAGGGGGTAGGAATTAATGAAGCGTATGCGTAAGAATCATGAAAGCACAAAACGTGAGAGAAAGTATAAAAATGAGCAGGATGATGTTTTGTCAAGTTCAAAGCTAAAGCCTTTGCTTAGAAGATGCTTTGCCTGCGCGGCGGTGATTGTGGTATTCTTCACCACATATTCTATGATTCTTCCTGCAATCACAGCATCAATACCCACCTGCGGCATTGAGGAACACGTTCATTCCTCGGAATGCTATAGGGTTGAAAAAAAGCTTGTTTGCGAAAACACAGATCCCGAACATGTTCATTCCGAAGAATGCTACAGCAAAAGAGATGTCCTTGCCTGCGGCAAAGAGGAGCACGTTCATTTTGACGAGTGTTTTGCCGAGGTCGGCGCGACGGAAAACAAAGTCGGTGAATCCGCTTCGGGCGAAAGCAAACAGGGAACCGGAGACAATCCCGACGCTCCGCCATATGCTGAAATCGATCCCACCGATCCAAGCGAACCCGGCGGAAACGAGAGCTTCAATCCTGAAGATCTGGCAAATCTGACCAGCCTGACCGAATATCTTGAAAAGGTCGGAGGAGAGGTTAAGAGTACTCTCTTTGACAGCGACAACCATGAGGTTGAATTCATCAGCGAGGCTTCCGGCAGAGGTTATTCATATCACTGGGAAATGCGTTCTCCGATTGTTGCAAAGGGACAGTATTATTACTACCTTCCAAAGGGAATGAAGGTTTTAGAGGACTTTCGTGAGGGTAAAATCGTTATTCGTTCCGGTGTGGAAATCGGAACCTATAAGGTTTCGGATGATTCAACCTACATACTGTTTAACTTTGATGAAATCGTGGAGAATTACCGCGATATCGTTGGAATCATAAACATGTCTGTTGAGTTTGAGGAACAAATATCCTCGGCAATCGAAAAGAGCGGATATTATATCGGAGAGAACGGCGAATTTGACGGTTATTTCCACTTTAATATCAAGCTCCAGATCCCCGGTGACCGAGAAGGCGTTCCAAAAAGAGAATGGAAGGTAAGCGATTATTCCAGAATCAAGTATACTTCATGGAAATATGATTTCAGCGACGAGATAAACGCCGAGAATATGCATGTGTATATCACCTACGACGACAACCCGAAACGCGAAATCTTCAACGTTGACAAGGTTTATAACGACAGTTCTCAGGATATTGCATATTATTTGGATCCCGATACAAAGGATATAACCTTGGTAAACCGCTGCTATTGCAACAACACGAGCAAAGAGGCTGAAAATGACGCCGGCAAGCAGTGTGTGTATGTTGACGATAAAGGAAATTGTGCATGTCCGCATGAACATTTGCACAGCGGATGGTGCTCATGCTGGAGTCTGGGCGAGAATTCAACTATTGACATTGAGTACAAAACTGCGCTTGGTCCCGACGGACTTCCGATTACTTCGGATCAAAACGCGATAGCAAAGAACGGCACAGGTACCTATATAAACGACGCGATTCTTACGGAAAGCCACAAGAATGCTTCCGGAGATATTGTAGCAAGCGAGCTTGACGCTGAAACTCAGGTTAAATACTCTGCTTTCTTTGAGAAAAAGGAAACTGAGCTGGGTTCAAGGCTGAATAACTATGTCAGCACCTTCACGATTGAGTTTAATAAAGAGAAGGCTGATATCTCAAAGCTTGATACCGACGGCGACGGAGCTTATGACAATAGTGTTATTCTGACAGACGAAATGAGAAATTTAAAATATGCTCACAAAATAGAAATCGTCGCGGAAGACATGGACAACAACAGGATTACTTTGGAAAACGGAACAGATTATACTATTGAAGTAATTCCTAATGAAAATGATGTCCGCGGAGACACACTTCTCATTAAGCTGTTAAAGCTCGGAAGATATAAGTATACAGTAGAATACGACGCTCAAATGGTTGGAGACAGTGATAATAAGACTGTCAGAATTGAAAACAATATTTCGTGCGAGCTTTATTCCGGCGGCAGCCACAGTGTTCATACAGAAACCTATGCTACTCCTAAGTTTTCTTACGGACGTACAGGCGAATATGATGACGAATGGGCAGCAAGACTGTATGAGATCAATATCACAAAGGTAGATATTAATGTTCCCGATAAAACTCTTGAAGGCGCGGAGTACCGCTTGTGTTCGAGCGACGACGAAGAGATCGCAACAGCAGTCACCGATGACAGCGGAAAATGCACGTTTTTTGTACTAAGCCTTGACACCATGTATTATATTCAGGAAAAAACCGCACCGCCGGGATATAGCCTGGATACCAGAAAATACTGGTTCTATTTCTCCAAAGAACGTAATAGTGGTCTGGAAAGTGATTTGACAAGCAAATATCCGGATTCCATTATTACCTACCAGCCTCCCGATTCCGAAACAGGCGACTATGAACTTAACATGACGCTTGAGGATGAAGAGATATTTACACTCCCCGAAACAGGTAGTTGGGGAACCGAAATGATTATATCAGTCGGCGTGCTGCTTCTTGCGGCTGCTGCAGGCTGTATAATACTAAAGCTGCATAAAAAGGAGGGTGCGGATACTCCTTAAAATGCTGAAATTAAAAATGTTTTCAAACAAAAAATGAAAAGAAAGGATTAAAATTATGAAAACTATGAAAAAACTCAGCTGCACAATTCTCGCGCTGGCATTGGTAATGCTTTCTGCACTTCCTACCTTCGCGGCAACAGATCTCGAATCAGAGATTCTTTCACACTCGTTTAAAGCGTATCAGATCTTCTCCGCAGATTCCGTTGACGGACAGTATCTGACAAACGTTGACTGGGGTTCAGCTTTTGCCAGAACCACCAACAAGACAAGATTTCTTAACGGACTTATCGCTGACGATTCCTTCGTTGTAGCAGGCGAAAACATCTTTTCAGACTGCACAGACGCAGAGTCAATCGCAAGAGTTCTCTCTGATTATGATGATTACAGCGATGTAGCAAAGGCATTTGCAAAGTATTGCGCAAATTCAAGAGATATCTCTAACCCAAGTATCGTTTATAACGGCGACACAATGGACGAGGCAGGCTACTACATCTTTGTTGACGCAGAAGATGAGGGCAACATCAACCCGACAATCGTTAAGATGTCTGCCGACGGTGTTGTTCGCATTGAGGTTAAGGCTTCTGTTCCGCAGGTAGAGAAGAAGGTTAAGGAAAACACCTACAATGTAAACTACAACAGCAAAACAATGGGCACACAGCTCCTCGGCGGTTTCCTCGGAATTGATTACGGCACAGGCTACAATGACGCTGCCGACTACAGCATCGGCGATTCCGTTCCCTTTGAGCTTATCGGTTCAATGGCTTCAACAATGAACGATTACGAGCAGTATTACTATTGCTTCACAGATACTCTTTCAGCAGGTCTTACATTCACAGAAGATGACGCTGACAACGCTACAGTTACTCTTTATGACATTCAGAACGGAGCTTATACCGCAAAGGCTGACGTTACTGACTGGTTTGACCTGACATTCTCAAAGGACAAGACTACAAATAAAACAGAAATCAAATTCTCATGCAACGATATCCTTGAGATCAACGGTATCACACCAACAAGTATCCTTGTTGTAAACTATAACGCAACTCTTAACGACGACGCTGTTATCGGTTATAACGGAAACGAGAACGAGGTTTATCTCGAATATTCTAACAATCCTGCAACTCCCAAAACTCAGGGCAAGCCGGGTTCAACAGGCACAACTGAGAAGGACAAGGTTATCGTATTTACATACGAGCTCGACGTTACAAAGTTTGACACAGAGAACAACACACTTGAGGGTGCAGAGTTCTATCTCCAGAACGAAGCAGGCTTGTATTATTCAACAAGCAACACAGGCAGCTACTGGGTAAGAGAAGTTGCAAAGGCTGACGTACTCACATCTAACAGCAACGGCGTATTCGTTGTAAAGGGTCTTGACAAGGGCGTTTACACACTCACTGAGATCAATGCTCCCGAAGGCTTCCAGGTACTTGCAGAGGGTGTTGAGTTTGAAATCGAAGCTACAATCCTTCCGGATACCGGCAACGACGATGCGGCTCAGACATGGAACGGCGAAGCTTCAAAGGCACTCACAGCGTTTGCTGCAGAGCTCCTTGACAACCCTGAGCAGGCTGCTAAGATTGCAGTTGCAGACGAGGTTGGCGACGCAACAGTTCTTCTCGACATCACAAACACAAAGGTTTATGACCTCCCCGGAACAGGTGGTATGGGTACAACACTCATCTACGTAATCGGCGGAATGCTCCTCGCAGGCGCAGCGGTTCTTATCGTTGTTAAGCGCAGAGCTAAATAATTACCGATAATTCTTGATTAATGCTTTACAGCCTGACTTGCTCGGGCTGTAAAGCAGCAAGGAGAACCCTGCAGGCATGAAGAAGAAAATTTATTCTACTATAATAACTATACTGATTCTTTCAGGGTTGTCCCTGCTGCTTTACCCTACAGTAAGCGATTATCTGAACAATATCAGCAGGGCAAAGGACATTTCAACCTATGCCGAATCTGTTGCCAATACCGACAAGGACAAGTATCAGAGAATGTGGTATGAGGCTGTTGATTACAACAGCAGACTTGCTCAGATGCCGACCCACTGGCGGTTGGGCGAAAAGGAAAAGGCTGAGTATTCACAGATTCTCAATGTTTCCGGAACGGGAATTATGTCTTATCTAGAGATTCCTAAGCTTAACTGTTCACTTCCGGTGTATCACAGCACCGATACCGACGTTTTGCAGATTGCGATAGGTCACCTTGAAGGCTCATCGCTTCCGGTTGGCGGCAGGAGTACTCACTGTGTTCTTTCGGGTCACAGAGGTTTGCCGTCGGCAAAGCTTTTTACAAGTCTTGACAAGCTTACCGAGGGAGATACCTTTTCGATTCGAACCCTTGATGAAACACTTAGCTACGAGGTTGACAAAATCAGCATTGTGCTTCCGGAGGAAACGGAGCTGTTGCAGATTGTCCCCGGCGAGGATTTGTGTACGCTCATGACTTGCACGCCTTATGGCGTGAATTCGCACAGACTTTTGGTCAGAGGTCACAGAATTGAGGACAGCAAGGGTATCGAGATGAGAGTAACAGCGGACGCACTGCAAATTGACCCGATGATGGTTGCTCCGGTTTTGGCTATGCCGGTTGTGATCATACTTTTCATTATTGTTGTTACACACAAGAAAAAGAAAAAATCTGATTTTTGACGTTCTAACGTTCTATATTAATAAGGGGGGAATGAAATGAAAGGGATAAAAGGTATGAAAACTCTCATCGCACTGCTTGCTGTTATCTTCTCAATGGCTTTGTGTACAACCTCAACAGCTCTTGGCGCATCGGAAGAGATGTGCTCGGTAATGATCGATTTTGAGTTTGAGGACGTTCAGTTTGACCTTTACAGGATTGGAAACGTTGCCGACAACGGAAAGGCAAGTCTGGTTGATGAGCTCAGCGATTATAATGTCAATTTGTACGACAAAAACGCTGCCTATACACTTTCATTGTATTTGCGCCGCGACGCGGTTGCGCCTATGAAAACTATGTTTACCGACGGAAAAGGAGATGCTTTTTTTGACGGACTTGACAAGGGCGTATATTTGATTCTCGGCACTGATGTAATTTCCGGCGATGTAAAATACAGCTTCCTGCCGGTTATGCTTGCCCTTCCGATGAAAGAAAACAACCAATATGTATATGATGTGAACGTCAATTCAAAATATGAGACAAAGCCTGTGGATGACCAGCCCATTGATTTGAGCGTTATCAAAGTGTGGAAGGTCGATTCTTCTTATTATAGCTATCCAAGCGTAACTGTTCAGCTTCTCAGAGATTATGAGATTTATGATACCGTGACTCTGAGTAAAGAAAACAACTGGAAGTACACTTGGAAGGATTTGGACAGCAGATATAACTGGAGCGTGGCAGAGGTCAAACCGAACGCTGAGTGCGTTGTTGACATCGGCAGGGACGATAATCTGTTTACAATCACAAATACGTTGATTCTTCCTGAAGTATCAACCCCTCCGGAAACCACAGCTCCGGAAGAACAGGCTTCAACCTCACCGACAGCTCCGACCTCACCTACTACTCCGACTTCACCGACAAATCCTGATGAGACTATTGTAAAACCAACGGTACCTAGAACTACAGTCCCCAAGTCGAATTCTACAGCCGAAACTAAGGGCGGTGTGTCCGGCAGTACCATTCCGCAGACCGGTCAGCTAAACTGGCCTGTACCGGTTTTGATTTCGGCAGGTATCATATTTATAGCAATCGGAATTGTGTTGATAAGGAAGAAATCCTATGAATAAAAAAGGCGTTGTTTTTGTCACAATCGGTGTGTTTTGCCTTGCTTCGGCAGCCGCGCTGCTTGTGTTTAACAAGGTCAGAAGCGACAATGCATATGCGCAATCAACCCGAATTGCCGATATTTTGACTGAGCAGATTGAAAAATCGGAGGACAATGAATTTCCGACTGACAACCCCGACAGGGAAATGCCCGAGATTTCCGTTGACGGCATGGGCTACAGCGGAATCCTTGAAATTCCCGATCTGGATCTCAGACTTTCGGTAGCGGCGGATTTTGATTACGACACACTGCAAAGCTCTCCGTGCATTTACAGCGGCTCGGTTTATTCAAAAAACATTGTCATTGCCGCGCATAATTACGATATGCATTTCGGCAGGATAAGCTCGCTTAGCTACGACGCAAAGGTGATTTTCACCGATACCGAGAACCACAGATACATCACTAAGGTTGTGGATATAGAAACGCTCCGCCCCGAACAGGTCGAGGAGCTAACCACCAAAACCAAGGATAGCGACTGGGATTTAACTTTGTTTACCTGTAACTATTCCGGCAGTGAACGCGTGACCCTGAGATGCAAGTTGGTCAAGCAGTGATTCTATAATTACGCACCCTAATTTGTGCATGTGGGTGCAATAAATAAGTATTATTATCATTTGGGGGCTGTCGCAAAATGATGCGGCAGCCTCTCAGCATAAGTAACAGATAAAGACTTGTAAAATATCATCACATTTCAACAGCAAGAAAACGACATTAAA
>CAJODI010000082.1 GCA_905233145.1 uncultured Ruminococcus sp.
GAAAGTGAAACGAGGACCATATCCGCGTAATATTCTGCAAGCCCGAAATATCTGTTCGGGAGTCCATAAGCTCGAGATTAAGCTGGGTCGTTGCGGCTGTCGCAGGGGCTTTTAGCTTTGTCAGCAGAGTTTGACAGCAAGAGTCCACAAAGCAGTCGCTGTATGCTATATCCTGGCTTTCTTCGTGCGAATAACCGGCAAGAATAGCCGCGCAGTAGGTGGCGTAATAGTGAAAGTCCGAATTCATGGCTGACCTCCGTTTTGGTTAGGGACGAGTGCCTCGCCCGGAGCCTGGGACAGACTGCCGGATTGCTTTCTCAGCCTTCTGAGTCTGATTGAATCGATCATCAGCTCCAAAAGAAATATCACTGAGGTGGCGTCGATGATCAGCGTTATTATCATGTTGAAAATATATCCCGGAGTGACAAATATTATTAAAACTTCCAAAGCTATGATCGGCAGGTAAATTAGGATTATAAACGAGGTAAGAATAAGATATAGGATCCTTTTTCGTTTTCCTCTGCCCTCGGAGCGTGCCGAAAAGCCGATATAGCATCGAATTGTTAATTCGATTATAGTTATTATCCATGCCGATATGCTGAACAAATCCGAATTTTCCAAATGGTTTATGTCAGCAAAGACAGAGGTAAGAAAAAACTTTACAAACGTCCAAAGCCCGAACAGTATAACGCCTGTTCCGATTGTAATCAGGTTTATTTCAGTTTTTCTGATAATTGAATTCAAAGTATTCCCTCCTAAACCACTATTTTTTAAGTATAACATATAACTACAGATTTTGATATTGTTTTCAGAAAAATAATTTGATAATAGTATTGAAAATTATAAGGAACAGCCAAAAAAAGAGAACCCCCTGTCAGAGGTTCCCTTATCAAAGTTGGTTTATCAAAGTACATCGCTTATAACAGCCTTAAGCGCTTCGGCTGAGTGTATGAGGGCTTCTGTTTCTTTTTCATTTAGCTCTATCGGAACAGAGCCTTCGACGCCGTGCTTGCCGACTATTGCCGGCATACTCAGCGCAACGCCGTGGATCGTTTCGCCGGTTTGAATACTGGAAACAGACAGAATAGACTTTTCATCTCTGACTATCGCTTCACAAATACGCTTAACCGACATTGCGATTCCGTAATATGTCGCGCCCTTTTTTTCAATAATCTCATACGCGCTGTTCTTAACTGTTTCGGCAATCTCACGCATCGCGCGCTTGTGCTGATAATGTCCGCGCATTTCGCAGAATTTGTTGATGGGGATTCCGGACACATTCGCGCTGCTCCAAACCGCGATTTCGCTGTCGCCGTGCTCGCCGACAATGAACGCATGGATACTTCGGCTGTCAACTCCCAGGTGTTCGCCGAGCAGGTATTTCAGCCTTGCGGTGTCAAGCACCGTGCCTGAGCCAAATACCCTGTTGGACGGAAATCCGCTGAACTGCTTTGCGGCATAGGTCAAAATATCAACGGGATTGGCTACGATCAAAAGAATGCCGGCTTTGTTATGCTTTGCGATTTCGGGAATAACGGATTTGAAAATCGCCACATTTTTCTTTACCAAATCCAGCCGCGTTTCGCCGGGCTTTTGACCCGCGCCGGCTGTGACAATAATTACTGCCGCGTCGCTGATGTCCTCATAATTGCCGGCATAAATCTGCATCGGCTTTGAGAACGGAAGTCCGTGACTGATATCGAGAGCCTCGCCCTCGGCGCGGTTTTTGTCTGCGTCAATAAGCACCAGCTCGGAAAAAAGACCGCTTTGCATAAGCGCGAACGCCGACGCCGAGCCGACAAAGCCGCAGCCGACTATCGCAGCCTTTCTGCTGTTGATTTCAACCATAATTAATCTCTCCTTTTAATTGTTATTCAGAAACCGCTGATGAATAGTTCTCGCCTGATTGCAGGCCACTCGAACTGATCAGTGCTTTGCTGTATGAAAGCTAAAGAGGCTCCTTATGTATTGTTTGCGCTATGAGTCAGAAGATTCAGAGAGCATTTTTTTTGCTTTAAAAAGATATATCGAAAACAAGATGAAGCTGATAATATCAAAAACAGCCGCGAGTACGCTGAGAATAGAGCTGAACTCGCTTGAGGAAATGCCGAGGATTCGGGAAGCAACGGTCATCAAAAAGACAGAAAGCAGAACCCAAATCAGAGCCTTTCCCTTGAAGTCAATGTCTCCGTTGTCAAGCTTTTGAGCCAGACTGCGGATGGCAAAAATGATGTAAAGCGAAATCAGCAGGGTTGAGACCTCTGCCAAAATCTTGAAGCTGTCTGTGATTTGGCTGTTAGATATGCCGGCTGTCAGGCTTGAAGCGATTGTTGAAGCAAAGCTGATAAAGACATAAATAAGCGCGGTTTTGAACAGCGGCTCGTCCTTCATACCCCGCGTCAGTCCCAGAATTTGCAGGATAAAGGATATAAGGCTGAGTATCAGCGCGCCCAAGGTTGTAATTATTATCCCGACAAATGCCGCGGTATTATATTCGTCAAGGACAGTTTGCCATTCCAACAGGTCGTCTCCGGCCGCTGCAATAAAAACAGAGGACAGCAAAAACAGCATTGAAGCCGCTATGTTCAAAACAACGGCCTTAAATAGCGTTTTTACGCCCGAATACGCATTTGGATATTTCACAAATCTCACCTCGTTTTACCTGAAGCGTGATAAAATTATACCATAAATCGGTAAATTGTGCAATAGATTTGCAAGAAATCTCGGGTTTTGAGGCAGAAGCTATTGATTTCAAATATCAGGTATGATAATATTTAGGCAATACCGCACACCTGAATTATGCGGTATTGCCTTAAGGCGACACAGTACTATATTTTAGAAGGTAAAAAATGAAGCTAAGCCATATTGACAAGGGAAATGATTTTGATTTTGGAAGAACGTCCTGCGAATATGCAAAGTACCGCGATATTTATCCGAAAAGCATGTACGATAAGCTGATTTCCTTTGGGATCGGCAGACCCGGTCAAAAAATTCTGGACCTGGGCAGCGGAACCGCGGTGCTTCCGGTTAATCTTTATCACACAAAGGCAAATTTTACGGCGACCGATATTTCCGAAAACCAGGTGCGCTTCGGCAAGCGAGTCGCAGCAAAAAAGGGGATAGACAACATCTGCTTTAGGGTCTGTTCGGCAGAAAAAACAGGCTTTGACGACAACAGCTTTGACGTTGTTACCGCCGCTCAGTGCTTTCAATACTTTGACGCCGAAAAAGCTGCCGCCGAGATTTACAGGATTTTAAAGCCACAGGGCTTGTTTTGCAAAATCTTTATGGACTGGCTTCCGCTGGAGGACGAGGTGATAGCGGAAACGGAAGCTCTTGTGCTGAAATACAATCCCGTATGGAGCGGCAGCAGCTTTGAAAAATTCAGATATACTTATCCGGGCTGGGCAGAGCACAGGTTTTCTGTTGAAACCATCCATTCATACAATGCGGCTTTGGAATTTTCCGCGGAAGCATGGCTCGGAAGAATCAAAAGCTGCCGCGGAGTCGGCGCAAGCCTTTCGGCTGAAAGGCTGAGTGAATTTGAAAGCGAATACCGCGGCGTGCTGAAAAAGTATTCCGAGCCACTAAGCCTGAAGCATCAAATTCATATTGAGATCTATCGTTCGGACAAGACTTAGGCAACACCGCACAATTAATGGCGCACGCCTTGCTTGCATATTATTCCGTCAGACTGCCCAAAAATCAGTATCCATACGTCAGTATGCACACTGATTATTTGTACATTCTGACGAAAAATTATGCGGTATTGCCTAAAACAAATTGAGCGACAGTCCGGTAGAATCGAGTATTCTTTGAAGCGGAGTGCGTTTTTTAAGCTCCGCTTCAATTGTTTTTGAGAGCCTGACTTCGTCGGTGATTATCATATCGGCGTCGCTGAGGAGGGATTCTTTTATATCGTCGTCCTCGTTTGCAGTCCAAATCATCACCATTTTGCCGTTGTTGTGAATGGCTTCAATTGCTTCGTCGGTTGCGATTTCTTCTTCAAGCGCAAGGTAATCAAAAGGCATGTTTTGTATTTTTCCAAAAGAGAAAAATGCAAGATACCCTGTTTCTATCTCGGGATATTCCTGTTCCACATATTCCAGGATATCATATTTCAGCGAAATCAAAACGGTTTGTTTTTCCATTCCTCTTTCCCTGATTATCCTCACCGCGTCGTCCGCCATTTGCTTGTCGGCGGTTTCACCCTTAAGCTCGGTGAACAGCTTTACTTTGTTACGCGAGGCTTCAAGAGCTTCCTCAAAGGTCGCGACGGGCTCGCCCTGAATGCTGAGCCTTTTGATCTCTTCAAGCGTCATTTCCGACGGCTTTTTATCTACTCCGGCAACCCGGAAAAAGGTGTCGTCATGATTGATTATGTATTTTCCGTCGGCAGTCCGCTGAATGTCGATCTCCGAGCCTGCCGCGCCCAGCGAATACGCCGCAGAAATCCCGCTTACGGTGTTTTCGGGAGCTTCGTTTCCTCCTGCACGGTGGGCAACGATCTCCTTGTCGCTGCTCGGCGGAAAAATCTCATCAAAAAAGTGTGCCGACACAAATGATAAAAACGCACACCCGGCAAGCATTGCGCAAACGGCGAGAACAACCGTATAGCGACGCTTTGTCGCCCGTTTTTTACACTGCCACTCGCCCTCGCTTTGATAGGTGCGATAGAGCACGGTGAGCTTCATAATATAAAACGGACCCGACAGCATTTGAAAAACACCAAGCGAAATAGTAAAGAACAAGCTGAGAAACGCGTTCAAAAACAGACTTAGCTCATTATCGGCAAGAAATGTATTGACAACAAAAAACAAAGCAAACGCAACAGCCGCAATAACAATAAAAACAGCGATCAGCGAAAGCCAAAAGCGCAGCATTTCGAGTATAAAGCTCTTTAGGTTGCGCCGGATGATTTTGCGTGAGGAAACTCCAGCCTCCTTCATATTTTGCCCGTCAATAACTGCGCCGTGAATAATAAACCGGTAGGCAAAGCCGAGCAAATATATCAGTATGTAAACGATCATCAGCCCCGAAAAATACAGCGGCGAGCCCTCGATCACCGAGCTGATGAACCGCGGTATATACAAGGATTCAGTTAGAGAAATCGAGAAGCTAAGTCCAAGCAGAGGCGTAAGCAGGGTCAAAAACAAAATGACAAACAGTCCGCGCGGATTTGCATATTTTTTCAGCTTCACAACTCCGTCTCTCAAGCAGCGGAGCATCGAGGGATCCTCTCCGTTCAAAAGCTTGTCGCAGAACAAAATCAGCGCGTTGACGTCGGCAGCGATATAAAGCAAAACCGTGATAACCGCACAGACGATCAGCAGATATCCCTGCCAGGTCATAAAAACAAAGCCGAAATCGCCGCTGCTTACGCTGACCCTGTTAGCACTGCTCAACAGAATATCCGAGAGTGTAGAAATTCCGTAGGAGCACAGCCCCAGCAACATAGAGCACAAAAACTTATATAAAAACAGCTTCGGGATCCCCTGCACATAGGGGCGCAGACGGTATTTGAGTTTCATATCATATACTTCTTTCTCAGGTAATTGCATGTTATAATTATATCATATCCGCCAAAATAATACAAATTTTTTAGTCCGGGCAGAAGGCGCGGTGTTGCCTAAAATTTTCATATTGCTAAAAATATAAATACATCCGGGAACAAATGTGTTTTTTAAAAAAATCTGTCTGCCCGACCGAAATTTTCCATTTTCCATTTTCAATTTTCAATTTAAAAAAGCGGCTTCCGCAAATTTCACGAAAGCCGCCGCAATTATTCAGTTTTTGATTTCATATGCCGGCAAATGCGTTAGAGCTTGTCAACAAAGCCTGCAAGGTAGTACTGGATCATTGTTGCGTCCGAAATGCTTGGTGCGCCGTTGTTGCCGAGGTCGGCAGCTCTGAGATTCACGCCCTCAAGCGTTGTCAGATCGGCAAGGTGCTTTTGGATCTCGGTAGCGTCGGAAATTGAGATTTCAAAATCTCCGTCCGCGTCGCCGACCTTGCCCCAAGAGTGTTGTTTTACAACATTGTAAACACGAACCGACTTGTCATTTTTCAGTATATACTCAACTGCTTCGGGATTTCTCTCATACAGCTCCGAAAGCGACATAAACTCATCGTCAGCCGGATCACCGTCAACAGGATCGCCATAGTATACCGCATAACCTGACCCATAGGGATGGTTTGTCATATCGCAGTATTCATAATACTCGTTGTTATCACCAAAGCGGTTGTAATATGGTATCGGTTCACCAAAAATAGACAAAGAACCTTCATATGACCTAAAGTTAAGCAGACAATAGATTTTCGTCGAATTTGGTTCTGTCCCCGGACAATCTTTAAACAAATCAAAGATGGCAGTTCTCACTATTAAATCGCCGGTCTCTTGTTGACAGTAAACATGAAACCGTCTAATTACCAAATCTTCTACAGTCGGCGGACCATCGGGATCGTCAATGTCCGGCAGATATGCATAAGAAACTGTTGTACTGCTTAATACCAGCATAATTGCCAGCAAGAAAGAAAAGCAAACTTTTGTTTTCTTCATAAAAACTCCTCCTTTTAAAAAGCATAAACTGAATACTCTATAGAAGAATCTATAGATTTGTTATTAACTAAAAATATAAATAATGATTTTGCATAACATCGTAAACAACTTCTTCCGGTTATTTTCCTTCACTTTTATCTTACAATATTTTACCGGCATTGTCAACTGTTTTTGTTATAGTTTTTCCGATTTTTTGATAATATTTACAACAAAAACAGCACAGAAGGAACAATCCACTCTGTGCCGATAAATAATCAGCTTGTTTGATTTTCAAGGCTCACAATTGTGCGCGCCCCTGCAACGCTGAACATAAAAATATAAATATAAATATAATCGGGAACAAAGGTGTTTTATAAAACAAATTCTGTCTGCCCGACCGAAACTCCACACTAATAAAGGCTTCGCATGAATTGTGCCGGGAACTGCTTGACCCCGTCGCTGAACACGGATATTGTATCAGCGCGGTTCGGATAGGCGGGTGTGTGTGCCCACCGGCACTTTTTATAAAAGGCGGCGAAAAAACACTTGCTTTTTTGATGAATATGATGTATAATACTTTGTGTATAAACTACAATTGTTGGAATACAATTGCTTGAAGGATATTTTTCAGATATAATTCTGAAAAGGAATTTTGGAGGAAACAAAATGGCAACAAAGCTTACTGACAAGTATTTGAATGGGTTTATCGGCGAGCAGGAGCTTGACGGCGTCGCGGCTGAGGTCAAAACCGCTCACGCGATGCTTCACAACGGCACCGGTCAGGGCAACGATTTTATCGGATGGCTCAGTCTTCCGACAGACTATGATAAAGACGAGTTTGCACGCATAAAGGCTGCGGCTGAGAAAATAAAAAAGAATTCCGATGTTTTCATCGTTATCGGCATCGGCGGCTCTTATCTCGGCGCGCGCGCCGCAATTGAATTTTTGACATCCCAGAACTACAACCTGACCTGCAAGGACACACCTCAGATTTTCTTTACAGGCAATTCAATCAGCTCTTCTGCTTTGGCAGAGGTTATGGAGCTTTGTGAGGGCAAGGATGTTTCCGTTAATATGATTTCCAAGTCCGGCACTACCACCGAGCCTGCGATCGCTTTCCGCGTTTTTCGCGAAATGCTCGAGAAAAAATACGGCAAGGACGGAGCGCGCGAGCGTATTTTCTGCACAACAGACAAGGCAAAGGGCACGCTCAAGGCTTTGGCTGACGAGGAGGGCTACGAGACCTTTGTTGTTCCCGACGACGTTGGCGGACGTTTCTCTGTTCTCACTGCGGTAGGACTTCTTCCGATTGCGGTTTCGGGCGCAGATATCGACGCGCTTATGCAGGGCGCGCAGAAGGCTCAGGCTGACTTTGACAACGACGACGTTTATACCAACGATTGTTACAAATACGCCGCTTTCCGCAACATTCTTTACCGCAAGGGCAAGACTATGGAGGTAATGGTTTCTTATGAGCCTGCCTACACAATGATGGCTGAGTGGTTTAAGCAGCTTTACGGCGAGAGCGAGGGCAAGGACAACAAGGGAATTTTCCCGGCAAGCGTTGTTTTCTCAACCGACCTGCACTCTCTGGGTCAGTACATTCAGGACGGCAGACGCAACATGTTTGAGACAGTCGTTCTCTTTGATAAATGCAAAAAAGAGGTCACACTCGGAACTGAGCCTCAAAATATCGACGGTCTCAACTTCCTTTCGGGCAAGACAATGGGCTTTGTCAACCAAAAGGCATTCGAGGGAACCGTGCTTGCTCACAACGACGGCGGAGTTCCGAACATTGTAATTAATGTTCCCGAAATGAATGAAGCCGAGCTTGGTTATCTTATTTATTTCTTTGAAAAGGCTTGCGCGATTTCGGGCTATATGCTGGGCGTAAATCCGTTCAACCAACCCGGCGTTGAAAGCTACAAAAAGAACATGTTCGCGCTTCTCGGAAAGCCGGGCTATGAAGATCAGAAGGCGGAGCTCGAAGCAAGACTTGGGTAAACCGCTTGGAGTCTTTTGTGCGTCTGTGCTCACGGGCTTTGCAGTTCATTGCCAAGACGCCGAACAGACTCTTAAAAAGGAATAATAAAAACTTAGGAGGACTACAATTATGGTTACTTTACTTATCGGTAAAAAGGGCACAGGAAAAACAAAAAAGCTTATCGCGCTTGCAAACGAGGCAGTTGCCGCTTCTTCGGGCAATGTTGTCGTAATTGAAAAGGGCGCAAAGCTGACATACGACGTTACCCACAAGGCAAGACTTATTGACACCGAACAGTATTCCATTGTCGGTTACGACATGCTCTACGGTTTTATCAGCGGAATCTGTGCGGGCAACTATGATGTTACCGATATTCTCGTTGATTCAACCTTCAAGATTTGCAGCGAGGGCATTGACGGTCTGGAGGAGTTCACAAAGAAGCTTCAGGCACTTGCCGATTCTTCCAACACAAACATTGTGCTCCTGATTTCTGCCGATGAGTCCGATATTCCGGAATCAATTAACGCTGTTTGCCAGAAGGTATAAATGCCGGCGGGCACTTTATTCGTCTTTTTTAACTTTGTTTTGGCGAAGTTTTGACGGCATGTCAGAACAACTGCTTAAATTCTATTTTTAATCATAACATAAATTTCCCTCCCGACTTTGTCTCAAAATCGGGAGGGTTTATTGTTAGGGCAATACCGCATAATTCTGGTGCGCGGATTGCGTAGTCAGATTTTTCGTCAGAATGTACAAATAATCAGTGTGCATACTGACGTATGGATACTGAGGCGTGCGCCATGAATTGTGCGGTGTTGCCTTAGCTTCTTTATAATTCAAAAAATTCCCGATAATTCTAATTTACTATTTCATTTCTGCAAAAATATGATATAATTTTCTAGTATAACTAAGATTTTGGGAAGTATGAATGATGTCGATTAATATAAATCTCGGCGCGTGGAGCTCGGTCTTTGCCGTTCCCTCAGCCGTTGTGGACGAAGGGCTTAAGTTTGCCGACGGCGTAAAGCTCAAGGTTCTGCTTTGCCTGCTGAGAAATTCAGACAAAAATATGGAATACGCCGATATTTCTGCTGTTACCGGAGTAAACGTCACAGATATTCCCGAGGCTGTGGAATACTGGGTGAGCAGGGGCTTGCTGAGCGGCAGCGGAAATAAGCTTGAACCGGCGAAAAATAATTCTTTATCAGAATCAAAACCTAATAATAATTCTGAATCGGAATTAAAAACGAGCGAAGAAATAAAAGCTCCGGAGCCTAAAGATAACTCTGCTTCAAAACCGGAGACAAAACGCACTCCGGTTGCAAAGCCACAGAAGCCCGACTATGTATTTACCGCGCAGCGGCTGGCTGCCGACGAGGAGCTGAAAATCCTTGTCAACGAGGCTCAGGTCGCGCTCGGCAAGATTTTGTCAAACTCCGACACCTCGACGCTCCTCATGCTCAAGGACACTTGCGGTCTTCCGCTGGACGTTATTCTCATGTTGATCCAGTACTGCATCAGCATCGGAAAATCAAATATGAGGACAATCGAGAAAATCGGCGTGGAGTGGTCTGACGACGGAATCTATTCCGTTGAGGCTGCCGACAACAAAATCAGGCTCACAATGCAGTTAAACAAGAATTTTGGCTTGGTTTCTTCCACCTTCGGCTTAAAAAACGTCGGCTCGCCAACCAAAAAACAGCTTGAATACAGCAACAAGTGGATTTCAAAATGGAATTTTTCTCCGGAAATCCTACGCGAGGCTTATGAACGCTGCGTTGACAAAAAGAGCACGGTCGATTTCAGATACATTGACGGAATCCTGAAAAAATGGTTCAACGGAAACGTCACAAATATTGACGAGCTCAAAGCGTTTGAAATGAGCGACAAAAAGCCGGTCGCAAAGCGCAAGACTTCATATGATATAAACGAGCTTAACAAGATTGACACACTGGATGATTTTTAGGTGATATTATATGGGCTACAGCAAAAGCGTTTATAAAGCTGCCAAAGAGCTGCTTGCGGACAGAAAACAAACTGCCGAGCAGGAAGCAAGACGGCGCACAGAAGAAATATACGCAAAAATTCCGCGCGTGCGCGAGCTTGAAAAACAGATTTCAACCGCGGGTATCCGCGCGGCAAGAGCGGTAGTTGAGGGCGAAAGCACAACTGAGCAGCTCGAAAAGCTCAGAGATGAAAACCTTTCCCTCCAGCGCGAGCTCAGCGACCTTTTGAAAAGCAACGGCTACGATGAAACCGCGACCGAGCCGAATTACAGCTGCGAAAAATGCGGAGACAAGGGCTTTGTGGAGCGCGACGGCAGAACGGTGATGTGCGCGTGCTTTAAGCAGGCTCTCTATAAGTGCGCCTGCGACGAGCTAAACCGCACAGCACCCCTTTCGCTGTCTACCTTCGACAGCTTTAACGTGGATTTGTACGACAAGAGCGTTGACCCGGAATATGGGCTTTCGCCGCAAAAGCACATGAGCAAAGTGCTTTCGTTCTGCCAAAGCTATGCCCAAGGCTTTGGCAGGGAATCACGCAGCCTGCTGATGACCGGCAGAACGGGGCTGGGAAAAACTCACCTTTCTCTGGCGATTGCCAACGAGGTGATAAAAAGAGGCTTCGGCGTGATCTATGTTTCCGCGCCAATTCTCATGAACCGCCTTGAGGCGGCGCATTTTTCAAAGACAGACGACAACGACGCGGAGCTTTTGAATGTGCTCTATGACTGCGATTTGCTGATAATCGACGACCTCGGCACCGAATTCAGCACACAGTTTTCGGTATCGACGCTTTACAACATTTTTAATTCAAGACTGCTGTCGGGCAAGCCGGTGATCATCAACACAAATCTCGACCTTATTGCTCTTGAAAAGCTGTATTCCGAAAGATTTGTTTCGAGAATATGCGGAAGCGCGCAAAAGCTTACGTTTATAGGCAGAGATATCCGCGTTAAAAAAGCGTGAGTTTTGCTGCGGCATTGCGCGCGTCGAGGCTCACGCCTACCATTTTGGTTCCGTCATTTTGTTCGGAAAGGTCTTGAAAACCTGATTATTTGAACAAACTGACGGAAAGCCTTTTGCACAGTTCTCGGATATGCGGCGCAATCAAAAGAATGCGTCTTGACAAACACCGGTGCGAATTATATAATATTTTTGAAGGCAAATGTTTTTATTTTTATATGTCTTTAATTTTTTGTAATATGGTTAGTTTACGCTAACCTTTTAGAAGGGATCGGTTTTATGAAATATCATAAATTTTGGGCGTTTGCCGCTGTCGTATGCTTGGCAATGACGTTCATAACCGGATACAAACATAAATAGGGCGTCTAATGCTTTATACTATTATCTGAGAAAACTCTTGTTTTATCAGAAAATAGAATAATAATAGTATTAGCTGCCAATAAATACAAGGAGGAATACAATTATGAATTCAATCTGTAAGGGAGCATTGCTGTTTTTGGGAGGCGTGCTGTTTGGCACGGCAGGAATTAAGGTGTTGTCGAGCAAAGACGCTAAAAAAGCTTATACTCACTGCACAGCCGCAGCACTCAGAGCAAAGGACAGTGTGATGAAAACGGTAACAACGGCACAGGAAAATGTCGAAGATATTTATGCCGAAGCAAAGCAAATCAATACCGAACGTGAGGAAAACAGCAAGCCGATCGAGCTGGAGCTTGACGACGTTCCGGAGCAGCCCGGCGAAACTGACGATAATGAAATATAAAATTCTTCACGATATCCGCGGACGGCTGAGATTACATGTTTTGGATAAGTACAGTCAGGCTGATTTTGATATAATTCAGTGCGCGCTGAGCGCGAATCCTCATATCAATCGGTGCAAGGCTTTTCCTGTAACAAACGATTTGACAATTGAGTATTCTTGCAGCAAAAACGACGCCTTGAAGCTGCTTTTTCAAACAACTCCCGAGGCTGCCGTTCCCGAACACGCTCTTGCTTCAATCAAGGCGTCAAGGGAGCTCAAACAGGAATACACAGGCAAGCTGGCGCGCAAAATCGCAGGACGGTATATCAGGCGTTTTGTGCTTCCGTATTACATACGCGTGGCTGTTCTTGCAGTAAAAGCCTTTCGATATATTTGGAAAGCGTTAAAATGCCTCTTAAAAGGAAAGCTTGAGGTATCTGTTCTGGACGCGGTCGCAATCACAGTATCTATATTCAGACGTGATTTCAAAACTGCCGGATCGGTTATGTTTTTGCTTGAAATCGGAGAGATTCTGGAGGATTGGACGCACAAAAAATCTATCAGCGATTTGGCAGGCAGCATGTCGCTGAATGTTGAGAAGGTTTGGCTGAAAACAGACGGACAGCCGGTTTTGGTAAATACTTCCTTGATCAACTCCGGTGACGAAATCATTGTCGGCGCAGGCAGCATGATCCCCTTTGACGGAAAAGTTACCGGCGGCGAGGCAATGATAAATCAGGCTACTCTGACGGGCGAAGGCGTACCGGTTCGCAGAAGCGAAGGCGCGACAGTGTATGCAGGTACGGTGATCGAGGAGGGCGATTTGATAATCCGCGTAACACAAAACGCGGGCGCGAGCCGGTATGATAAAATCGTCTCAATGATAGAAGAAACCGAAAAGCTCAAATCAAGCGTTGAAAGTCAGGCAGAGCATCTGGCGGACAAGCTGGTACCGTTTACATTCCTCGGAACGGCTCTTGTGTGGCTGCTCACACGCAGCGTAACAAAAACCATGTCGGTGCTAATGGTGGATTTCTCCTGCGCACTAAAGCTTGCCATGCCTGTAACGGTGTTGTCCGCGATCAGAGAGGCAAATGCCTATGGGATCACAGTCAAGGGCGGCAAGTTTCTTGAAAAAATCGCGGCGGCAAATACGATTGTTTTTGACAAAACAGGAACGCTCACAGAGGCTAACCCAACTGTTCACAGCGTAGTGTCATTTTGTGAAAAAACACCGGATGATTTGCTGCGAATCGCGGCGTGTTTGGAAGAGCATTTTCCTCATTCAATTGCCAATGCGGTCGTTCGCGCGGCAAAAGAAAAAAAACTGGTTCACGATGAAATGCACACCAAGGTTGAGTATGTGGTGGCGCACGGAGTTAAATCAACGATCGACAACGCTGAGGTACTGATCGGAAGCTATCACTTTATCTTTGAGGATATGGGCGCGGCTGTTCCGCTGGGAACAGAGCAAAAACTGCTTTCGATTTCGAGCGAATTTTCGCGGCTGTATCTGTCCGTTGACGGCTGGCTTGCGGCGGTTATCTGCATTGAAGATCCGCTCCGCAGGGAGGCGCCTGAGGTCGTTGCTCAGCTCAAAAAATCGGGCTTTGAAAATATTGTTATGATGACCGGCGACAGCAAGCATACTGCCAAGGCAATAGCCGCCGAAGTAGGCGTTGACCGATTTTATGCCGAGGTGCTTCCCGAGGAAAAGGCGCGGTTTATCATCAGCGAAAAAGCCAAGGGAAACACGGTGATCATGATTGGCGACGGCGTGAACGATTCGCCTGCGCTTTCGTCTGCCGATGTGGGTATAGCTATATCCAACGGAGCGGCTATAGCAAGAGAAATCGCGGATGTGACTGTTTCCGAAAATGATTTGCGAAGCATTGTGACGCTGAGAAAACTCAGCAACGCGATGATGAAGCGAATCCGCAGAAATTATCGCACAATTCTGTCCGTAAACGGAGGACTTATTGCGCTGGGAGTGGGCGGCTTAGCCCAACCGACGGTAACGGCGATGCTGCATAACGCCTCAACGCTTGGAATAGGCATAATGAGTACCAAAAAGCTGTTATAGCAGCCCGGCGCGAATTTGCTAATAATCAGAGACTACGACAAGAATAAAGGCAACACCGCACAATTCGCGGCGCACGCTTTGCTTGCATATTATTCCGTCAGACTGCCCAAAAATCAGTCCCCATACGTCAGTATGCGAACTGATTATTTGAACATTCTGACGAAAAATCTGACTGCGTCCGCACACCCGAATTATGCGGTATTGCCTAAAGAATACAACGGCTGATTCAGGCTCCGGTCTGAATCAGCCGTTGTATTGTTCGGTTCATTTAAAACTAAACTCATAAACTCAAAAAACAGCAATCTTTCGTGCAGGTACATACCGGGAACCGTGTTCAACGGTGGAATCAAGCAGTTTCCCATAAAGTAAAAATCCCGACTGGATTTTACAATCAATCGGGAAAGCTTATTCCGGCTGTTTTGTTGTTTTTACCGCGGCGTTCATATATAATTATCGACTGTGAAGCCACAGGGTCAGCTTTCCGAGAGAAGGAATTTTGCCGATGACCTTGCCGACAAGCTCCTCTGCGCTGACGTAACCTGCGTCATTGGAATTGTTTGCGTCGCCCTTTGTGATAAACTTTAAATCTTCGTTAGAAGCGTCAACCTCTATAACGCGGTGCATCACATTGTTTCCTTCGTGACGAAACTGAATGACGTCGCCTACGTTCACGCTGTCAGCGCCGCAGCTTTGCACAAGCAGCACATCGCCGACACAGATGTCGGGCTGCATACTGCCTGTTGCAACAGAAACCGGATGGATCGGCATAAGTCCGGCAAAAAACAGGACGATCGCCGCCGGAACCGCTGCGCCGCCGATTGAAAAAATACATTTTGCTATGTGTGAACCCCGGCTTAAATTCCGGGGCTGTTTTTTGCTGCCGAACGAGCAGTCAAGCACAATCAAGAACATCATGATCAGCACGGTGCTTATAATTGCCGCAAGCCTTTCGGGAAGATCGGGAGCAAAGGGCAATATGAGTGAGATTCCCTGCGAAAAAAAGAAAAGAGAACTGACGCGGCCAGCCGCCCCTTGTATGACAATGCCGTAAGTAACAGTGATCGGGAAACAGCTTCGACGATCGCGAAGACATTGATGTCACTCAGCACAATTTTCATGAACAGATCAGCCGAGCAAAAT
>CAJODI010000083.1 GCA_905233145.1 uncultured Ruminococcus sp.
TCCTATGCTCTTTTTCAATATTTACTTTTTATTTTCCCACAAAAATCCGTGATGAGGCTTTTATTTTATCTCCTGTTCGGTTTCATCAAACAGCGGGCTGTCAAAGAACTCTCGGACGGTGATTTCAAAGCCGTCACAGAGTTTCTTGATAGACACCACGCCGGGATTCTGGCTCTTTTGGTTGAGCATACTGTATATGGTTGACGGCGACACGCCTGAAATATTTGCAAGGGCATTGACAGCGATGTTTCTCTCACGGCACAGCTCCAAAATGCGCTGCGCCACAGCTTCTTTTGTTCTCATAGCCTTCTCCTTTGCGATTTATCGTAATTCAATTCTACAAAAATGTGCGATAAATCGTGTGGGATATATCGTAATTATAAAGATTTTGTGCTATAATTTACGATATATCCCATAAAGGAGATTATTATGTTTTCAGTTTTTACGGTTTGCTTTTTCGGGCATCGTCAGATAGATGATTTTAAGACGGTTGAGCAAAAAGTCGAAGCGCTTGTTTACAAGTTGCTTAATGAGCACGAATATGTTGAGGTCTGCGAGCAGTCCGCTAAGGCTCACCCGAAATCTGCTATTCAAATCCGAAACCGAGCAATGGTTGACCGTTCCGATTTGTGCGTTTTTTATGTTACGCATAAGAGTGGCGGTGCTTATCAAACACTTCGGTACACAGAAAAAACAGGAGCAAACAATATGAATCTTCTTGACTTATGTTATCATATATGATAACATATAATTAAAGAAGGTGATCGTTATGACAAGCAGCAATAGGATTATCCGCAAACGGCAGGAAATCGTTTCCAAACTGACACAAGCACGACTTGAAAAGGGTTTGTCACAGGCACAGCTCGCCGAGATGGTTGGAACGCAGCGGTCGAATATCTGCCGTATTGAAAACGGCGGTCAGAACCTATCACTTGATTTATTGATAAAGATTACTGACGCTCTTGGCAGGAATGTCAGCGTATTGTTGGAAGAAAAAGGTGTTGAAATGAGCAACGTATATAACTTGAAGTTGTATGACGATATCCTCGTGACCTTCTCCCTTGAAGAAAAAGGCTTGGAGGGTTTAGTTGTTGAGATTCTGTCTTATGATGAAAACAAAAAGCACCTCCTGCCAATCAATATGGAGCTGACGCCAAAAGGCATTATCAAGTGGCTTTCCAACCGTGTGATTCCGAAGAACAGAGCCTTTGTTGACGAAATACTAAAAACCTTCGGTTTGAGCGTGAACGACACAAAGGGCATTATTGATGTTTGCCTTGGCTTGTCGCTTAACGACAGCTATTGGGTTACACCTGTTGAATTTGAGGGCAAATTTGCCGAGTATAATCTGTTTGAAAATCCATTTTCGGAAGCGTTATCGCTTGTCGCCTATACAGGCGTGGGAAGCGCTGAAAAAGCGTTCTCAACCTCTCCGGAGTTCACAACAAACGGTATGCTCCGCAAGGCTTGGCGGCATATTGAGAACGACGGAATCTATCTCTACAAGGGCGGCACAGAAGGCGCTGCCAATGCCGGAAATGAGCCGTACAGCGAGTTTTACGCCTGTCAGATTGCAAAGGCGATGGGCTTGAATTGCGTCGAATATGACCTTGAAAACTGGAAGGGTATTTTAGCTTCAAAATGCCGTTTGTTTACGGATATTGACACCGCTTTTGTGCCGATCAGCAGGCTGATAAAAGAAAGAACGCTGAAAAACGCCCTCGATTATTACGCCGGGCTTGGCAAAGAGTTTTATGATGACCTATGCAGTATGCTGGTGTTCGACGCAGTCATCTACAACGAGGACAGACATTTCGGTAATTTCGGCGTGTTGCGTGACAATCACACAGGTAAAATCATTAAGCCTGCACCGATTTTCGATAACGGCTTGTCGCTGTTCAACTTCGCAATGGCTGATGATTTGGATAATCTCAGCGAGTACGCCAAAACAAGAACACCACCTTATGGCGTATCATTCGACGAGGTTTGCAAGGCGGTTATGGGCAGTAAGCAAAAATCTCAGCTCCGCAAACTGTTGAACTTCACATTTACAAGACACCCATCCATCAACTTGCCCGAAGAACGACTGACGGCGATTGAAGCGCAAATCAGCAAAAGAGCAAGAGAATTGATGTCAATTCCTAATTCCATATAATGTCGCACACAATTCAGCTCCCGCACATTCGGGAGCTGTATCATTAGGAAATGAGGTATTCTTTTTTTACAGATTGAAATCGTCAGTTATGCCTTGCAGCTTTTTCATTTCGCGTTTGACATAATATTTTTCCGTCACCGTTGAGGTAGTGTGTCCGAGCAGGTCGGCAACCTGTTTGACGGATAGCGTATGTAAATTGCCGTCCTCAGCTTTCACGCCGTTGATTAACCTTGTGGCAAAGGTATGGCGAAGTGCGTGCAAACCTTTATGCGGGATTCCAGCGTCATCAAGGAGTGTATACCATCTTGAGCGGAACGTTCCCGGGTTCAGAAATGCGCCCTTTGATTGGAGATTAAGGGACTGTCCTCGCCAAACCAGCGCTCAATCCGCAATATCCGAATCATCTCTATTGCGGCACTGTTAAGGGGAATTGTGCGCTTTGAAGCGGCAGTTTTCAAACCGCCAACAACAAGCTCTGTTCCGCATACATCTTTGTTACTGTTGCGCTTTTTGACTTCCTTTACCGCGCAAACAATATTCATTTCCCGTTTCTCCAAATCAATATCGCTATTGAGCAGACCAAGGATTTCACTTGTCCTTAAGCCCGTATTGAGCATGAGCAGAAACGCTGCCGCCTGATGGTGCTTTAACGTGCCGTTCTTTTTCCGTGCGAATACTTCCTTTTTCAGGAGTTCCAGCTCATAATCGGTAAAGACTGTAATGACGTCGCTCTGCGCGATAATCGCTTTGTTTTGCGCCGCGTCGAAATTTGTCTTCTTAATCATGCGCACATACGCCATAGGATTTCTCGGAATGTATTCTTCATAACAGAGATAGCGGAAGAATTCGCTCAGCAAACAATAAACGTGCTTAACCGTTGAGTGTGCGTATCACTCATTCATCATCTGTGTCAGGATTTCTTTCAAATCCGCTGCGGTGACGTCTGATATAATCAAATCGCCTATTCTCGGATAAATATAGAGTTTTGCACTGTCCTCTTTTCTGTCGTAAGTTGCTTTCTCAACCGTACCGTACTGAAATATCCTCAGCCATTTCTGCATACTATTCCGCAAGGGCTTGTTCGTTTCGTCCGCTTCGGCAACCTCATTTTTAAAGCGCTCAATATAATCATTGATTTTTTGCAAAACAGCCTTTTTAGTCGGTGCACAAAAGCTTTTCCGTCTTGTCACACCTTGCTCATCACGATACCTAACAGCTCCTCCCCAGCGATTATCATTGCGCTTATAAACCGTGCCTTTATTAAGCAGCTTTTTCAGTGCCATCTGACCGCCTCTTTTCAAGCGGAACAGCATACCACAGAAAACGGAAAAGTCCAGAGAAAATAGGATTTTCTTTGATTGGCGTCGCAATTATTTTATTTCAAATAATCACTTGACAAACGCCTGAAACAGAGTATAATGCAGTATTACCATACTGACACTTTGATTAACGAAGCGGTAAAGGGTGCTCAGGCGCAAGGAGCAGAGGTGCAGAAATTCGATTTGTTCCGCTTGGAGAAATACACCGGCTGTGTGTCATGCTTCGGATGTAAAAAGGAAGCGCACAAGGGCAGCTGCGTTTTGCGCGACGGTCTTAAACCTGTGCTTGACGCGATTCGTGAAGCGGACGGTTTGATTATCGGCTCACCGAATTATCTTTCCGAGATGACGGCTTCATTCCGCGCACTGTATGAGCGTTTGATTTTTCAGAATTTGACATACAATCTCGAAACTCCCTGCTGCAACGAGCGTCAGATTCCTGTTTTGCTGATTATGACGAGCAACGCGCCCGACACGATGTATCAGTATTTAGTCCAAGACTATCAGCAAACGCTGAGCCGCTTTATCGGAAATACTGATGTACTAATCAGCGGCAACACGCTCCAGCTCAAAGACTACAGCAAAACCGACTGGGAATGGACAATGTTCAATCCCGAAGAAAAACAGCGTCGCCATGAAACCGTGTTTCCCCTTGAATGTCAAAAGGCATTCCAAAAGGGCGCGGCGTTAATTTAAGATATTTACAACAATTTTATCTCGGTTTTTACGGAAAGGGATGATTATTATGACGATTGCTCAAATGTTGGAAGAAGGAATAAAGCTCGGGGGTAACGGACGGGCTCTGTTTGATGATGAACGGGTGGTCACGTACCCGCAGCTGCGCAAGAGCGCGGAAAGAATCTTTTGCTTTCTCAGGTCTAAAGGAGTATGTACCGGAGACGCTGTAGCCATCGTCATGCCCAGATCCATTGATTATGTTATTGCGGAAACCGCCTGCCTGCTTTATGGCTTTTGCGCTGTCCTTCTGGATTCCGGTTATCCAAAGGAACGCATTGATTTTTCCGTCAAGGATTCAGGCGCAAAGCTGATTATCGACGAGGAATTCTTTCACAAGGCGATTTCTTTCGATGCTGTTCCGCCGCAAAAGGAGCCTGTATCGGAACAAACGCCGGCATTGGTATTCTATACCTCAGGTTCTACGGGAAGACCTAAGGGCGTGCTTCATGACCAGAAGAGCATAGGCGAGTGTATGGGGCGACAGCTTGGAATCATGGAACCCCAAAACACGGATGTGATAGGCGCTGTTTACTCGTTTGCTTTTGCGGCACATCTGGCGGATACAATCATGGCACTGTGCAGCGGAGCAAGCTGTATTTTGGTTCCCCAAAATATACGGCTTGACCCTGTCAAGACGGCTGATTTTATTGACCGGCACGGGATAACCCATACATATATGCAGCCGAAGCTGATAAAACTGTTCCGTAAGAAGGGAAATTCTTTGAAGCGAATCGGTATCGGTACCGAACCGGTGCGTCAAATCGCTCCGGACGGATACCGCCTGTTCAATTCGTACGCTATGACGGAAACCAATGTCCTCACTTCCTTTGAAATTGACAAGGCTTATGACAACACACCGCTGGGCAAAGCGCTGAAGGGTGTGAAAACCTATATCCTGGATGAGAACGGTCAGCCTTGTGATGAAGGAGAACTGTGTGTGGCAGGATATTTCTTTACCGAGTATATCGGTCAGCCGGAAAAGACCGCGCAGACTAAGGTTAAAAATCCGTTTTTTGAGGAGGACGGACATGAGTATATGATTCGGACAGGGGATTTGGCGCGAAGATTGCCGGACGGAAATATCATCTATGTCAACCGTAAGGACTGGATGATGAATATCAACGGTCATCGTATAGAGCCGAGGGAAATCGAGAATGTTCTGCGTGAGGCAAAAGGCGTCAAGGACGCCGCGGTAAAGAGCTTTGAGGAATGCGGAAGAACCTACCTGTGCGCGTTCTATGCGGCAGAGGATGAAATAAAAGAGTCAGATATTCTTTCGTTTATTTCAGACAGGCTTGCGCCCTATATGATACCGGAGCGTATGGTAAGAATGGACGCACTTCCGCTCAACGCAAACGGAAAGCCGGAT
>CAJODI010000084.1 GCA_905233145.1 uncultured Ruminococcus sp.
CAGTCAATCGCCTTTTGCTTTGAAATATTAACAATAACAGCGGCTTTCATAATAAGTAACCATCACCTGTCAAGCTCTTTGTGAGAAAGCTTTGCGAGCTCCTCCGGGGTAATTTTTGCGAACCCCTGCGGCTCGTCGCTCTTTCTCAGATGTATCAAATATTCAATATTGCCCTCAGGTCCCTTTATCGGAGAAAAATCAAGTCCCAGAACGTCATAGCCCGCTCCAAGACAGAAATCATAAATATTTTTCACTACCTCGGCATGAACCTCAGGGTCTTTTACAACGCCCTTTTTGCCTACCTTTTCCCTGCCTGCCTCAAACTGCGGCTTTATCAGGCAGACCGCCTCGGCGTCATCAGCGCAGAGCTGCCTTGCAACCGGCAAAATCAGCCTCAGTGAGATAAACGAAACATCCACCGAAAAGAAATCGATTTCATCCGGCACCTGCTCCCTTGTCACCTTTCTCATATTGGTTCGCTCAAGGTTGACGACGCGCTCGTCGTTTCTGAGCTTCCAGGCAAGCTGTCCGTAGCCCACGTCAATTGAGTACACCTTTTTTGCTCCGTTTTGAAGCATACAGTCGGTAAAGCCTCCGGTTGACGCGCCTATGTCCATAGCGGTTTTGCCGTTAAGCGAAAGCCCAAAGCTCTTCATTGCCTTTTCCAGCTTCAAACCGCCCCGGCTGACATATTTCAGCGCGGGTCCTCTTACTTCTATCAGAGCGTTTTCGTCATAGGCAGAGCCGCACTTGTCAGCCTTTTGGTTATCAACATAAACCTGCCCAGCCATAATTACTGCCTTTGCCCTTTCACGGCTTTCGGCAAAGCCCTTTTCATATACAAGAATATCAAGTCTTTTTTTCATTCGTTTTTAAATCCCTGGAAATAAGTTCAACCATGCCCTCTGAATCAAGCTTTAGACTTTTCAAAGCCTCGCTTACGGACATCTGTTTAATAAATTTATCGTCTATCGCCTTGATGCGGTATTTTCCGGCAAAGCCGTATACGCTTATTAAATCGGCAAAATTTCTTGCGATTCCGCCGTTTTTAACGCCTTCTTCAAAGAACCAAACGTTTTTATATTTTGCAGCCAGCTTAATTGCCTCCGGATTTATCGGCTTTATACGGCAAAGCTTGAGAATATCCGTCCTGATTCCGCGTTCGCCGAGGATTTCTCTGGCTTTCGCGGCATATGAGAACAGTCTTCCGTATGTAACAATAAGGTTATCTCGGCTTTTGCCGCCAAAAAAGTTATAATCAACGCTTTCTTCTTCAAAATCCTCCGGTTTATACAGCTCGCCGCCTCTGGGATATCTGACAACCGCGAGCCCCTCGCAGTAATACAAAGCATTGTACAGCGAGGATCTTAGTCCCTCAAAATAGGTTGGAGAAAAAATCGTCGCCCTTGGAATTGTGTTGAGCATAGAAACGTCAAAAACACCCTGATGCGTTTCGCCGTCGCTGCCTACGATTCCGGCGCGGTCCACGGCAAGAACAAGGTGAAGATTGCCCAGCGCGGCGTCATGAATAAGCTGGTCATAGGACCTTTGCAAAAATGTTGAATAGACCGCAAAAACCGGGCGCATACCCTTTGACGCCAAGCCGCATCCAAAGGTTACAGCGTGCTCCTCGGCAATTCCGACGTCAAAAAATCTATCTCTGTAGCTCCTTGCAAATTCTCTGAGTCCGGTTCCGTTTGCCATAGCCGCTGTAATCGCGCAAAGCTTTTCGTCCGTTTCGGCAAGCTCGGTCATATATTTTCCGAACTCCGCCGAAAATCCCTTGTGGCTTGAAATCGGCTCACCGGTATCAATATCAAATTTGCCGATTCCGTGAAATTCTCCCGGATTATCCTCGGCAGGCTGATATCCCTTGCCCTTTTTGGTCACCACATGAATCAAAACCGGAGAATTTTCTTTTTTCGCGACGCTTATCGCGTTTTCAAGCTCCTCTACGCTGTGACCGTCAATCGGTCCTAGATAAGTATATCCAAAGCAGTCAAAAAGAGTGTTTTTGTACACCACGTTTTTGAGCTTTGACTTGCTTCTTTTTAATATATATTTGATCGGTCTGCCCAAAACAGGCAGCCTTGACAGCGCGTGCTCGGTAAAATTTTTCACCCTTATATACCACGGCTGAATTCTTACGGTAGTAAGATACCTCGGCACCGCGCCAACGTTTTTGGAAATCGACATTTTGTTGTCGTTTAAAATCACAATAAAATTCTTGTTAAACCTGCCCGAGCAGTTCATCGCCTCATAAGCCATTCCGCCGGTAAATGATCCGTCGCCTATAACGGCAACAGTGTGGCTGTTGTCACCGCTGAGCAGCTTTGCGTTTGCGATTCCGAACGCAGCGGAAATCGAGGTGCTGCTGTGACCTGTGTTAAAATCGTCATAAACGCTTTCCTCGCGCTTTGGAAATCCCGATATGCCGTCCCTAAGCCTGAGAGTGTCAAATTGCGAGTATCTTCCGGTGAGCAGCTTGTGGGTGTAGCTTTGATGTCCCACGTCCCAAACAATGCTGTCGAGCGGAAAATCAAAGCAGCGGTGCAGAGCAACCGTCAGCTCAACCACGCCCAAATTCGGCGAAAGGTGACCGCCGTTTACCGATACCACCTCAACCAGCTTTTCGCGGATCTCGGTGCAAAGCTGCGGAATTTTGTCCTCGCTGATTTTTTTTACGTCCTCAGGTGATTTAATTGTAGAAAGTATTTTATACTCACCCATATATATTACCCCGGCTTTGCCGCTGCCGTCAGAGCACGGCAAATGCAAAGCTGTTAATTAGTTTTTTCTTTTAGCGAGACTCCTCGCAAGCTCAGCCAAGCTTTGGGAATCTCCGTCAAAAGCCGCCAGAGAAGCCGTTGCCTTCTCCGTCAGCTCATCAACAAGCTCAACGCATTTTTCAACGCCGAGCAGCGAAACATAAGTTGATTTTTTATTTTCTCTGTCGCTGCCCACCGGCTTGCCCAGCTCCTCGTCAGACGAGATTATATCAAGTATATCGTCCTGAATCTGGAAGGCGAGACCTATATGCAGACCGTATTGGTAGAGCGCCTCCTGTTGCGACTCGTTTGCGCCGGCAATGTAACCGCCGATTTTCATCGCGTTTGCCAACAGAACCGAGGTCTTCAGTTCGATCATGCGCATGTAGTCGTCTATGGACACCTGGCTCATGTGCTCGAAATCAACGTCCAGTTGCTGGCCTTCGCAGATTCCGGTGGCCATTTCGTTGAATATCTCTAATGTCCTTTGTACTTTGTTGCTTGGTACTTGGGCTATCAGTTTGTATGCTTCTATAAGCATTTGGTCGCCCGACAGGATGGCGGTGTTCTCGTTCCATTTGACATGAACGGTCGCGCGGCCGCGACGCACGTCTGCATGATCCATGACGTCGTCGTGCAATAGCGTGAAGTTATGAAAAACCTCCAGCGCCAGAGCCGCAGGAACGGCTTGTTCTATCGCATCGCCGTTGATCAGACCGCCGTTGATAATACACTCCGCTGCGGTAAGAGCGAGGGTCGGGCGCAAACGTTTGCCGCCCGACGCAAGCGTGTATTCTATCGGCTCGTACAAACCTCGCGGTTCCTTGTTCCAGTTGAGCTCTGCTATCTTTTTGTTAATATCGATCATAAAACATCAAACATAAAACATAAAACATCAATTTGAGAACTTGTTCTCAATAATATCTGTCAGTACATCTTTGATGTTGAGTCCGGCTGCGCGTACTTGCTGGGGAATAAAACTCGTCGCGGTCATTCCCGGCGTGGTGTTCACTTCCAGCAGATTGATTTGTGGTAAATCGGTCTGTACTCGGTCAGCGCAGCACTCTGTATTCTGTATTCCCGTAATGATCCAATCCACACGTATGATTCCCTGCGCACCGATAATATCGTACAGACGGAGGGTCTCGGCTTGTATCTTGTCCCGTACGGCGTCCGGAATGCGGGCCGGAGTAATCTCATCGACTTCTCCTTTGTATTTGGCGTCGTAGTCGAAAAACTCATTATGGGTCACTACCTCCGTAATCGGGAATGCAACCGCTTTCTCTTTGGTCTTGTACACGCCGCAGGTCACTTCCGTGCCTTGCATGAACGACTCGCAGATTACTTCGTCGCCTTCCTGAAAAGCCCTTTCGATGGCGGGATAAACTTCCTCTACAGTCTTCACTTTGGTGCAACCGAACGACGAACCGCCGATGTTACTCTTGATAAAACACGGCAGACCCAGAGTGTCCGCAATCTTCTGCGCGTTCGGCCATTTCTGTCCCGCGCGAAGCATCATGCTGTTCGCAATATGGAATCCGAAATAAGACAGGTAGTGGTTGCAAGCGTATTTGTTGAACGTCAAAGCCGCTGCTAAAACGCCGCAACAACTGTACGGCAAACCTATCAAATCGAGGTATCCTTGAAGGATGCCGTTTTCGCCCGGAGTTCCGTGAATCGTGATATAAGCGAAATCGAAAGTGTGCTTCACGCCTCCGCGAGTATAAGAAAAATCATTCTTGTCTATCGGACAGGACTGTTGCATTATTTCATCATTGAGCTGCGTTGCTGCGCTCATTACATCATTGGGGATGGCTACCCACTTTTTGCCGTCTAATACGACGATAGTGATGTTATAACGCTCCTTGTCCATGAAGGAGTACAAACCTGCGGCCGAACGCAGCGACACGTCATGCTCGCTGCTGTCTCCGCCGGCTATGATGGCTATGTTTCTTTTCATTTTATTTATACTTTATCCTTTCCTCCCTTCCCTTTATGGGGTGGAGCGGGGGGCTTTGTCTCTTATTCTTGTTTGACGGCTATCATGGATATGTGACCCGTGCAGCTGACCGACAGACCGGAGTAGGTGGCTACACCCAAGATGTCGGCGTCCCAGACGAGTTCGTTGCCTGTCAGAGTAGCTTTGTCGTAAGACAGCATCATTTGGATGCTCATATCGTCTTCTTTATAACTGGTCGAACTTTGCTCCAGTACCAGCTGGTTGCCGCTTACTATGGCATGTATGGAATCTTTCTCGCCGAGAATAGCACCTACTATGGCTACTTTGTTCTCTTCCGATTCTTTGGCAATAGTGAAACTGCCTTCTTTGTTGAGAGGAATAGACATGGGAACAGCTCCTAATGCCGTGAATTCTATATTACCCGTGGAACTGTAGTCATATTGGCCGACAAAGGCGTCACGCGCATCCTCCGGCACTTTCGTCTCCTGACCTGACGGGGAACATGCTGTCAGAATCAGTACGATTGCAATTAGCCATCCTGTTTTCTTTCCTAATTTTGTCCTCATATTTTGCCAAATTATAATTTGACTGCAAAGATACTGCTTTTTTTTGATATACGCAAGCGCGCGCGCATTTTTATAGAAAAATGTTGAATTTTTTAGGGGGCCTAACTCTTTCAGCAGGCCTCAACCGTTCAAGTAACGTTATGGAATAGTGCCGGAGTTATAATGATTATTACCTACTAATAACCTACTAACCACCTACTAATAACCTACTAATCGCATACTATAGGATAG
>CAJODI010000085.1 GCA_905233145.1 uncultured Ruminococcus sp.
AGAGAATTTTTGAAGGCTCAGGACCGCGAGGAGGACTACACCGAGCTTAAGGCTGACGACGACGCGGTTTATGACGAGGTTATCGAGATCAACCTCTCAGAGCTTGAACCGCTTGCGGCTTGTCCTCATTCTCCCGACAATGTAAAGCCCATCAGCGAGCTTGCAGGTCAGAAGATCGACCAGGTTTGCATTGGCTCGTGCACAAACTCCAGCTATCTTGACATGATGCGCGTGGCGCATATCCTAAAGGGCAAAAAGGTTGCCGACAACGTTTCGCTTGCGATCGCTCCCGGAAGCAAACAGGTGTTCAATATGCTCGCGCTCAACGGCGCGCTGGGCGACATGATCGCAGCCGGCGCGAGGATCCTTGAAAGCGCGTGCGGTCCGTGCATAGGCATGGGTCAGTCGCCCAACAGCGGCGGTATCTCGCTGAGAACCTTTAACCGCAACTTTGAGGGCAGAAGCGGCACAGCCGACGGTCAGATCTATCTGGTTTCTCCCGAAACCGCGGCGGTTTCCGCGCTTTGCGGAGTATTCACCGACCCGAGGACTCTCGGCGACGCGGCGGACATTGAGCTTCCCGAAAAGTTCCTTATCAACGACAACATGGTTATCGCTCCGGCTCCTGTTGAGGAGATGGACAGCGTTGAAATTCTCAGAGGTCCCAACATAAAGGAATATCCCAAGACCTCTCCGCTCACCGATTCGATTGAAGCCTCCTGCTCGCTCAAGGTAGGCGACAATATCACAACCGACCATATTATGCCGGCAGGAGCTAAGATCCTTCCGCTGCGCTCAAATATTCCGAAAATCTCGGAGCACTGCTTCACAGTCTGCGACAAGGAATTCCCCCAAAGAGCCAAGGCTCTGGGCAAGAGCATTATTGTCGGCGGAGAAAACTACGGTCAGGGCTCGTCGCGTGAGCACGCCGCGCTTGCTCCGCTCTATCTGGGCGTAAAGGCAGTGCTGGTAAAGAGCTTTGCGCGTATTCACAAGAGCAACCTGATCAACGCCGGGATCCTTCCGCTCACCTTCCAAAACGCCGCGGACTACGACAAAATCAAGCTCGGCGATATTTTGGAGCTTCCAAACGTAAAGAGCGAGATCGCCTCAGCCTCTGCCGTTACCGTTGTGAACAAAACGACCGGCGAGACGATCAAGGCGGACTGCGAGCTTTCGGACAGAACAAGGGCGATCATCATTGCCGGAGGTCTGCTTGACTATACAAAGGAGAACAGCTGATATGCAAAAAATAAAGATGACTACGCCGCTCGTTGAGATGGACGGCGACGAGATGACCAGAATCATCTGGAAACAAATCAAGGATATTTTGATTGAGCCTTATGTTGACCTCAAAACCGAGTATTACGACCTGGGGCTTGAGCACAGAAACGAAACCGACGACCAGGTTACGATCGACAGCGCCAACGCAACCAAAAAATACGGCGTCGCGGTAAAGTGCGCGACGATCACCCCCAACGCCGCAAGAATGACGGAATATAACCTTAAGAGCATGTGGAAGTCGCCCAACGGCACTATCCGCGCGATCCTTGACGGAACCGTGTTCAGAAGCCCGATTCTTGTAAAGGGCGTTACCCCTTATATCCCGACCTGGAAAAAGCCGATTTGCATTGCGCGTCACGCCTACGGCGACGTTTACAAAAACACCGAAATGCGCGTTGAGGGCGGCAGCAAGGCTGAGCTTTGCGTGACCAAGCCCGACGGCACAGAGGAAAGAAGCACGATTTTTGACTTTAAGTCAGACGGTATCATCCAGGGTATCCACAATATCGACAAGAGCATAGGCTCGTTTGCGCGTTCGTGCTTTAACTACGCTCTCGACCAAAAGCTTGACGTTTGGTTTGCAACAAAGGACACGATCAGCAAAACCTATGATCACCGCTTTAAGGATATTTTTGCCGAAATCTTTGAAAACGAATACAAGGACAAATTCGACGAAGCCGGAATAGAATATTTCTATACCCTTATCGACGACGCCGTTGCGCGTGTTATCCGCAGCGAGGGCGGCTATATGTGGGCTTGCAAGAACTACGACGGCGATGTTATGAGCGATATGATCGCAACCGCCTTTGGCTCGCTGGCAATGATGACAAGCGTGCTGGTGTCTCCCGACGGTATCTATGAATACGAGGCGGCTCACGGCACAGTCCAGCGTCACTATTACAAGCACCTCAAGGGAGAGGAAACCTCGACCAACTCGGTCGCAACGCTGTTTGCCTGGACAGGCGCGCTCAGAAAGCGCGGCGAGCTTGACAAGCTGCCCGAGCTTATGAGCTTTGCCGACAAGCTTGAAGCTGCAACAATAAGCACCATTGAGGACGGAATCATGACCGGTGACCTCTACCTTATTTCAAGCCTTGAAAACAAGACAAAGGTAAACACAGAGGACTTTCTCAGGGCGATTGACGAAAGACTTGCAGCTTCTTTGTGATTTTTTAAAAGGAGTAAAAGCGTAATGTCTAAAAATGACAGCATTTCAATGTCGGTTATCAGGCGATTGCCAAGATATTACCGCTTTCTGTCAGAGCTTGACGAACAAGCGGTTGACAGAATTTCGTCAACCAAGCTCGCTCAGATCATGAACGTCACCGCCTCTCAGGTCAGGCAGGACCTAAACTGCTTCGGCGGCTTTGGTCAGCAGGGCTACGGCTACAGCGTGAGCCAGCTCAAAAAAGAGATCGAAACGATTTTGGGGCTGAACAACAGCTACAAGGCGATTATAATCGGTGCGGGAAATCTGGGCAAGGCATTGGCTCAGCACATGAGCTTTGAGCGGCTGGGCTTTGAGCTTGTGGGCTGCTTTGATATCAGCCCCGAAAAGGTCGGAAGCGATATCCGGGACCTAAAGGTGCGCCACGACTCCGAGCTTGAAGCCTTTTGCAGCGAAAACAAGCTTGACGCCGCGTTTTTGTGCATTCCCAAGTCTGCCGTCGAAAACGTGCTCGACCTGCTCTACCGGCACGGAATACGCAGCTACTGGAATTTCAGTCACTTTGACATCTGCTCAAAATACAGCGACGCGGTGGTAGAAAACGTCCACCTCAGCGACAACCTGATGACGCTGTGCTACAGAATGAACAACAGCCTTGGCTGAGAGCATTTTCGATAAAAACTGAATTTTATGTGATATTTTAAAAGGCAATACCGCAGGATTTCGCGGTATTGCCTTTCTTAAATTCTATATCAGAATTATATTGCATTTTTCAAAACGATGTGATATAATCAGACAGTAAAGAAGCGGTGGCGGCTGTTTCGACACTCTCGCAAAGGGGGTGTTACTATGGAATACATAGCTATTATTCTTATTATGGTTTTTTTGATCATAGTAACAATAAAAGAGAAATAACCGCCCTGTAGTCGCAATACAAGGCGGTCAAAAATAATACCGTAAAGTTGCGAAACAGCCAAGCCGTTTCTTTACACTTTTATTATATTCTATTTTTTCTCATTTGTCAACTGCTTTTAAAATTCCTAACAGGAATTATATTGCAATTTTAAAAATAATGTCAGACAGTAAAGAAGCGGTGGCGGCTGTTTCGACACTCTCGTAAAGGGGGTGTTACTATGGAATACATAGCAATCATTCTAATAATGATTTTTTTAATTATTGTTTCCATAAAAGAGAAATAACCGCCCTGTAGTAGCGTACAAGGCGGTTAAAATCTTTTTTAACCCAAAATTGTAGCGAAACAGCCATGCCGTTTCTTTACACTTTTATTATATTCTATTTTTTCTCATTTGTCAACTGCTTTTAAAATTCCTAACAGGAATTATATTGCAATTTTAAAAATAATGTTCTTCGAGGGCGCACACATGGGTGCGCCCCTACGGCATGATGATTTCTAATAATGATTTTTTTAATTATCGTTTCCATAAAAGAGAAATAACCGCCCTGTAGTCGCAATACAAGGCGGTTTTCTAAAAAAACCTAAAATTGCGAAACAGCCAAGCCGTTTCTTTACACTTTTATTATATTCTATTTTTTCTCATTTGTCAACCGCTTTTAAAATTCTATATCAGAATTATATGAATGCTTTTTGTAGGGGCGCACCCGCGTGTGCGCCCTGTTATACGACGTGCTTCTTCGAGGGCGCACACATGGGTGCGCCCCTACGGCATGATGATTTCTAATAATGATTTTTTTAATTATCGTTCGCCCTGTAGTAGCGATACAAGGCGGCAATTTTTAATTCGTCTGGATTGCGAAACAGCCAAGCCGTTTCTTTACACTTTTATTATATTCTATTTTTTCTCATTTGTCAACTGCTTTTAAAATTCTATATCGGAATTATGATAGTGAAAAAGGCAACACCGCGAACTGTGCGGCGTTGCCTTTACTGCGTTAATAAAACCTTTTATCAGCCAAGAGATTTTACAAGTCTTGCGATATACTTCTGAATAAGAGTTGCGTCCTGGATATCAACCGTGCCGTCCTTGTTTGCGTCTGCGTTAGCAAGACCCTTGCCTTCGAGCTTTACGAGCTTAACAAGGTGCTTCTGGATAGTTGTTGCGTCGATAACGTCCACAACGCCGTCGTTGTTGGCGTCGCCCACAAGGGTACCGGGAGCAGGAGCTGTGCCGCCCATGTTGCCGATTCGCGCAAGCTCAGAGGTGATAACGTCGTCATCCTCTTTTTCTTTTGAGGTGCTCGGGTCGATCGAATATGAGCCTTTGGCGTTGTCGAGCATTGTGTCGTCATACGGGATACAGTCAAGACCGGACTCGCCGCGGGTCGCAACAAGCATTGCGCCTATGCCGTAGGTTTCGAGATAGCTCTTGTCGATTCCGAGAGTTGAAAGCGGGATCTTGATCTCGTAGAATGAATCGTACTTTGTGTTGTGGGTGCCCGAGGAGCCTCTAAAGGTCTTGTAGTCAACCCAGTTCGCGCTGTCGCTGTAGACGTCGCTCGTGTTGCTTGAGCCGTTGAGACCCCAGATATGGCTGCAAATGTTGCCCTCTGCCATCTTGTACTCAATACCGCCCTTGCCAAAGCCAACGCAGCCGTTTGAGTAGTTGGTGTTGCCCTTATCGTCAACAGCCTTGAACATCGAAGGCTCGCCCAAGCCCGGCTTGCCGCTCATATAGAGCAGGCGGTCAACGTGCTGCTCAAACTTAACGCCCATTTTTTGACCCCAAATTGAGTTGCCGTCGGTGTTTCTGTTTGACATAGAAACTGAGTTCGGATCAATGCTGAGCGCAAGGATCAGCGGAACGTCAAGAACTCGTCCGCCGTCCGAAAGCGGTCCGTCGCCCTCGCGCGCCCATGTGTCGGTGGTGTTTACCATCTGCCACGCTACATAGAGGTTGCTGTCATCCCACGCGCCGTAGAGCGAATAGGTATCGAGCACACAGTTTTCGTGGCCGCCCTTGTAGTTGTTGGCAACGTCCCACGCCGCGCCCTGAGCAATGAGCATGTCCTCGGACCAGTCGCTGAAGCTGCCGTCGATTGTAATTGTCTTTTGCTTTCCAACCTTGTTGTCCGGGTTGGTGGCGTATTTGCTGCAAAGCTGTCCTGTTGACGCGTCAACGCTCATTACTGCCGCGGTCGAGGACGAAAGCATGAGGGCTGCAAGCAAAACGCTGAGATACTTCCTTGTTTTTTTCATCTGTTTTTCCTCCTAAGCTTTATGGAAGCCTTCAATGCTCTTGCCCGGCCAAAAAATACGCGCCTTGGCATGACATTAAGGCAACACCGCACAATTCACGGCGCACGCCTTGCTTGAATACTGTTTCGTCAGACTACGCAATCCGCGCACCTGAATTTTGCGGTATTGCCTTAAATTACCTGAGACTTCCTTATACTACCGGTGCATAAAAAACAAAAAATCATTATTTGCCTTTTAAAAGCCGGTACAAAACAAAATTACCAAGCGGTTTCCCCTTAATTATATAGTTTTTCGCATTAAATTACAATAAAAAATTTGATGTGCATAGCTTTTTGTCACTATGCACATCTTTCATTTACAAAAACTGTGGAAAATTACAATTGCGGCTGCTTTTTTATCCCGTAAAGCTTCCTCAGCAAAGCCGAAATAAATCTCGGCTTTTCAATAAGTACAACCTTCATGGCTACCTCCTGATGCAAGAAATACTGACTGATACCAGCGTGACCGAAGCCGCGACCAGCACCCACTTTGTCGGAAGCAACGTCGCGGTCAGCAGCCCTATGCCAAAGCAGACTGCCGATTTTATCCTTTGTCTGTAGCAATTCACCGTATCACCCTATATCATCATATACAGCGGCAAAAAATGTGTGACGCTTTTTGTGGCTGTGTTTGCGCACGTTTGGCTTGAATTTTTCACGCTTTTGATATAAGATAATACAAGAGGTGAGTTCATGCGACAGCTTGTGATTAACAAAAACGATTCGGGGCAGCGGCTTGACAAATTTTTGCAAAAACGCTTTAAAACCATGCCAAAGTCGATGATGTACATGTATATCCGCAAAAAATGCGTCAAGCTCAACGGCAAAAAATGCGATATCTCAACCATGCTAAGCGAAGGCGACGTGCTGACCTTTTATATCAGGGACGAGTTTTTTGAGGCTGAGGAGCAAAAAAGCTATGAGTTTATGAAGGCTCCCAAAAAGCTTGATATCGTATATGAGGACGAAAACCTTTTGCTGCTCGACAAAAAGCCCGGCTTGCTGGTTCACCCCGACAAAAGCTATCACTTTGACAGTATTGTTTCAAGGGTCCGGCACTATCTCTATGACAAGGGAGAGTATGACCCCGAAGCCGACAAAGCCTTTGCTCCGGCTTTGGTGAACAGAATAGACCGCAACACCGGCGGAATCGTGATCGCAGCCAAAAACGCCGAAAGCCTGAGAATACTCAACAGCAAAATGAAAACGCGCGAGCTCGAAAAATACTATCTGTGTCTCCTGCACGGCAAGCCCAAGCACGAAAGCGGAACCCTCACCGGCTATATCACCAAAAACGAGAGCAAAAACAAAGTCACCGTGCTGAAGGCTTGCACTGAGGGCGCAAAGGAAATCAAAACAAAATACAAAATCCTCGGCTTTGACGGCAAGCTGAGCCTTGCCGAGGTTGAGCTGCTCACCGGCAGAACTCACCAGATCAGAGCGCACATGGCTTCTCTGGGTCATCCGCTCGCAGGAGATTCAAAGTACGGCAGGGGCAAAAATACAACGCCCGACGGATATAAATATCAGGCGTTGTACAGCTATAAATTAGTTTTCAATTTTGTCAGCGACGCCGGGCTTCTCAACTACCTTAATCACCGCGAGTTTTCGGTCGATATCGGCAAGATACCCTTTGCCGCCTCATTCATAAAAGCTTCTTCAAACCAGGGTTAAAAACGCGGACATCGTTCCTCTTTTTCCGCCGGTTGCCCGGTGGCTCCAGAGCAGGTCGCTGTTGCAGTTGGTGCAAAGGTCGGAAACCGTGATGTTCTCGGGCTTTACCCCCGAATGAACCAATATCCTGCGGTTGGCTTCGGGCAGGTCGAGCATAAATTTTCCGTCCTGCTTTGGAAAAACAAAGCCGTCGGGGTCAAGCTCGCTCATGCTCAAAAAATTCTCGGCGCACGGCTCGTCAACCTCGTAGCAGCAAACCGAAATCGCGGGACCTATCGCCGCGATAACGTCGCCGGGGTCGGTATTGTAAAGGCGGTGCATTTCGCCAAGGACCCTCTCGCCTATTCTGCCCGCGGTCCCGCGCCAGCCGGCGTGAGCCAAGCCGATCGCCCTTTGCTTTGGGTCAACAAAAAACAGCGGCGTGCAGTCGGCGTAATAGGTCACAAGCGTGACTCCGGGCTCGTTTGTGATCAGCGCGTCAACGCTTTGCATATCACGCGGTCTGTAGATCCCGATCCCTTTGTCCTCTGCGGTCACTGCGCGGACAAAGGTGTGGTGATCCTGAGCCGAGGCAACAAAGCTTTCATAATCAAGCCCTGCGCTTTTGCAGAGTCTTTTGTAGTTTTCGGTCACATTTTCGGGCTTGTCGCCGCGGTTAAAGGCAAGATTCATCGAGGCAAACTCTCCGCCCGAAACTCCGCCGAGCCGCGTTGAAAAAGCGTGCTTTACTGATTTTATTTCCGACAGAGAATTATAAGTCAAGTACGGTACTCCGTCAAAATTATTAAGGGTCATGGTCTTTGAAAAAAATTTCATTCTGATTCTCCAATATTAATATTTTGCTTGCAAGCTACACAAGGCAATGGTATAATATATTTATACCGATTCCGGGCGATGAAAAATCCGCCCTAATACATTGAGGTGATTTAATGAAAAGCAAGCTGTTCGGAAAGAATATTGCTGCAAGCTGCGACTACTGCAACAACGCAGTCATAATCGAAGGAGAGCTGAGCTGCAAAAAATCAAAGCAGATCAAAAACAACAAATGCCGCGCCTTTGACTACAATCCGCTGCTGAGAGTTCCGGCGATCCAACCAATGCCAAAAAACAACTTTACCCCGGAAGATTTCAAGCTGTAATAACGCTCCTTGAACAAAGGACCGGTATTTATTCATTCCGTTAAATCAAGCCGTATCCGAAAAGATACGGCTTTTTTATTGCTGATAAAAAATACAAGAGGCAGCGCCGCACAATCAACGGCGCGCAGCTTGCCTAAAATACCCATAAAAAAGGCGGATAAAAGTGTCTAACGACACCTATGCCATCTGAAAATCTCTTATATAGCCCTCGATCGCGTGCTTGATGGTTTCCTTTGCCTTTTCAACGCCGCTGAACTCGGTAACGTTGGTTCGGCTGTCGTTTTCAAGCATTTTATAAACCTGGAAAAAATGACGGATCTCGTCAAAATGGTGCTTTGGAAGCTCGGAAATATCGTTGTAGCAGTTATAGTTCGGGTCATTGACAGGCACGGCGATGATTTTCTCGTCGCTGCTGTCGTTGTCAACCATATTGAGCATACCAATAGGCTTGCACTCAACCAGCGTCATCGACTGGATAACCTCGCTGCACAGCACCAAAACGTCGAGAGGATCGCGGTCGTCGGCATAGGTGCGCGGAATAAAGCCGTAGTTTGCCGGATAGTGCATTGAGGTGAACAAAACCCTGTCGAGCTTCAGCAAGCCTGTGTCCTTGTCGATCTCATATTTATTTTTATCGCCCTTGGGAATCTCGATAACAGCATAAAACTTGTCGGGCTTGATTCTTTTCGGCGAAATATCATGCCATATATTCACAAAAACTTCTCCTTTATGTCAGCACTTTTATATATTATATAACAAAAAAGCAAACATTTCAAGAGTGTTTTCAATTTAATTCAGATTATACCGAATTTTGAAACCGGCACAGTTCACAAAATATAAGCAAGATTTTTGTACACAAGAGATCGGCTTAAGGCAACACCGCAAAACAAGCGGAGCGATTCTGCCGATATTTACGTAGAAACCAAAAAACCGACCCACGTTTTGTGAATCGGTTTTGTATATGAATTAAGTTTATTTCAACAAGCTTAGATTACTCTACCTCGAGCTCCCAGCCGTTGATTGTGTAAACGCCGTTGAGGTCGCTGATCTTAAGGTCTGCTGTCTTGTTCCAAGCGTTGC
>CAJODI010000086.1 GCA_905233145.1 uncultured Ruminococcus sp.
GAAGAGACAACAGCACCTGTTGCAGAAGAAACAACAGCACCTGTTGCAGAAGAAACAACAGCACCTGTTGCAGAAGAGACAACAGCACCTGTTGCAGAAGAGACAACAGCACCTGTTGCAGAAGAAACAACAGCACCTGTTGCAGAGGAAACAACAGCACCTGTTGAGCCGACATCAACTCCTGTTGAACCAACCTCAGCTCCAACAACTGCTGAAACAACTACACCTTCTTCAGTAGAACCCACAACTGACGCAGGCTCCAAGATTGAAACAGTTCCTACAACTATTTCAGTTGACGGCAAGTCTACGGCAGACCAGGCATCAGGCGACCAGATCAACAAGGGCGGAACATCAACAACTCCAAGCAATGCAGTTCAGACAGGTAATGCTTCTATGGCTGTAATTATCCTCTTAGTTCTGATTTCTGCAACTGCTGCAATCTATTTCGCACGCAAAAGAGAGAGAAAATAATAAATCTTTCTCCCAAAATGGTTGCAAAGCCTATAAATAAAAATTAACAGTTTTTTCACCCTCCGATTCGTCGGAGGGTGTTTTTTCACTTTATAGAAAACAGCTTGAACCCGTCGTAAATAAGCGTAAATAAGGGTGCCCACCTGCACTTTTTCATAATATAAACATTATAAACATTGAAATTTTTTTTAAAATAGAGTATAATATAAAGCAAATATACAACAAGCCGACAAAGGAACGAAACCATGAGAAAAATAATCAGTGTATTAATTTCCGTAATAGTAACGTCGTCCGTGTTTTATGCCATTCCCCTGACTGCGTCAGCGGCTGATGACGAGCTTATAATCAATAAAGAAGCCCGGGTCAGGACCGGAGATATTGTTACTTATACGCTCAATCTTGCCGATTTAAAGGAACAGATAATCGGCTTTGATATGAGCTTGGTTTATGACACAGACTACCTTGAGCTGGTTGAGGACAGCGTTAATCTTCCCAAATTTGACGGATATTTTTATAACTCCAACTACGGAAATATTATCCCCATAGTTTGGACAAGCATTAGCAATCCGACTGATTTTTCAAAAAAGGACGAATTCTTATCGGCAAAGTTTAAGGTTCTCAAGGGCGGCGACACAGAGATTTCCAAATGGATAACCGACATGTACGGCAGCGATATGACCTATATCAAGTCATACACATGGACCTATGATATGTTCCTCGGAGACGAAAAAATCGTGAGCGACAAAGTTCCTCCGGTTGCAAGCGAGACAGAGCCGGGCGACTTGAAGCAGGGCAGCTATATTAACTACCTTGACGGAATGGGAGAAGAAAACTCTCCTAACGCCGGCGACAAGCACGAGGCTGCAAGCGGACTGAGGATTTCCGAAAGCTACACCGAGATTGTCGAGTTCACAAAATATGTAAGCCCCGGCAACGGCACGGGCATGAATGCGGCAGGAGTTTTGATTGTTACCGCTTTCGCTTTGTTTGGCGTATTGATTGTAGCGGGCTTTGTTATCGTCAAAAGAAAGGGCAAAAGCTCCGGCGATAACGAAAATGAAACAGAAAAATATGAAATTTTGGAAGATGAATCCGAATAAATCACATTTTTTTGAAAAAAGAAATAAATTCCCACTTGATTTTTAAAACAATTTATTATATAATGATACTAACCGAAAAATCGGAAAAAAACTGGAGGAAATTTTTATGAGAAAGAGATTATTAAGTCTTCTTTTTGCGGGCGCACTCGTAGCTTCAGTTGCTACAGTAGGCGTTTCCGCAGCAACGGACGCCGAGGGTCGTTATGAGCACACAGATTCCAAGGTTAGCACACGCAGAGTTTGGTTCTACATGCCCTCAGATTGGTATAATGATTTTTCAAAGCAGACCGGCGACACAGCAGGTATGTATTGGTGGGGCGGCACAGGCTCGGGCAACCCCTGGTGCGGCTACAAGACATATGCTGACTCAGCATCTCAGATGTTCTATGTAGATCTCCCGGCAGACGTTCCTATGGTAATTTGGAACAACTTTGTAAACGGTGAAATGGACACAGAGGCTCCTATCTATAAGGCAGCTTTCCAGACTGTTGATATCCCAAGTGAAGGCTTCACAGAGGATGATGATTCTGTTTATCTTGAGCAGGAAGGCTTCTGGGAAGAAATGAAAGAAAGCTTTAAGGGCGACAAGTCTGCTCTTGGCAATTTTGTAAATACATTCGAGGACAACGAGGACTACGGCTTCATGATGAATTTTGACAACATGATCTATGTTCTTGATGACAACACCCGGTATGTATCTGAGAGTGCGCTTTCAGGTAAGCTCGGTTACAGCGGTCAGTGGTACTTCTACTTTGGCGACGGCACATACGGTTCATGGCCGACTCCTGAGAGATCAAAGGAAGAAATGGCAAAGGGCAACGGTGTATTCGGTGAGTTGAAGTATGTGCATACTCCTCTCAACGAAGCAGGCTTCAAGGAAGTTGACGGCGAGAAGTATTACTACTACTTGACTGGCGACGGTGAAGTTGTTTACGGTCAGCGTGCAAAGAATGGATTCTTTGGTTCAGACACAAAGATTTACTATGCTCAGGAAAATGGTAATCTTTTAAGAAATGCTGATAGATCATTTACAGAGGAAGAGGCTGTAGATATCTATGGAAATAAGGTTGACAATCTTGAAGTTGGAAAAGTTTATCATTTTGATGCAGAGGGTGTTATGGAAGCTGACTTTGAGCCACCAACAGATCCACCTATGCCAACTACAAAGCCTGTAGAAACAACAGTTGCTCCTGCTCAGGATGACACAACTAAGGGTACAGTACCTACTCCTCCTGCTGACGCTACATCAGCTACAGAAACAAAGGGCAGCGCATCTTCCGACACTGCTCCAAAGACCGGCACAACAACTACCGGTGGTACAACAACAGATAATTCTGCTATCCAGACAGGCACATACTCAATGGCAGCTGTTATCTTCATCGTACTTGCTGCATTCGTAGGCTTTGCGTTCTATTCACGCAGAAAGTATAACAACAAGTAATTAACAGCTAACGCTGTGTAAACTAAATCACAAAAGCACTTATGGCAAGATGATTGTCATAAGTGCTTTTTGTGCCGGTGGGCACTTTCGCTCGCCTATCCAAACTGCGCTGGTAACAATAAGGTTGTCGTCCAACGGTGGTATCAAGCAGTTTCCTGTAAAGCATAAAAGAAGCAGAGGAGATCATGTCATCCTCTGCTTATAGCTTTGTAATTCATAAAATCACTTGTTCAGGTGAATTGCTATTTCAGCCTTGTCAATTATCCTCAGGTCGTTGTCATATGTGCAGAGCTTTCGCGCCTGCTGCAAATCAACCCAGATATAGCTGTCAATTTCTTCTTCCTGAATTTTAACGTTGTCGGTAAATGCCTGCGCCAAAAAGAAAACAACTCTTTTGCGGATTTTGCCGAACGGACAATATTCGCTGATTTCACGAAAATCCTTTGCTATGGTTACGTCAAGCCCGGTTTCTTCCTTAATCTCGCGAATCGCCGTTTGCTCCTCGGTTTCGCCCTCCTCAATGTGTCCCTTGGGAAAGCTCCAGTATCTTCCGTTATTATTTTTGACGAGCAAGACCTTGGTGTTTTGTTTGGTTTTATAATAAATAATTGCGCCGCAGGATTTTTCATAAAGGCAGTTTATAGATTTAAGCTTAACATTTTTCAGTCCGCCCAAAATTCGCCTGAGTTCAGGCTCATAAAAAATCTCGCCGTAAGGAGAAACAATTGCTCTTTCTCCGTTCTGTCCCTCAAATTCGGCAACAGCTATGATTATTCCGTCCAAGGCTTCGGTAACGTGCTTGCGAGACACAACATAAGCGCGCCTGTTGCCACCGCTGCCGCTGATATAAGCCGAGTAGAGCTTGTCTCCGATGTTGCCGTAAATCGTAGCGGTAACGTTTTGTGAAATCATTCTGTTGCCTCCTTTCGTATCAGGTTAATGGCACCTTCTGATAATCTGCGGATGTTCGGGGTGTGGATTATTTTATGGGCAAAGGGCAGTGCCGCACAATTCGCAGCGTCGCAATAAATCACGGACAAAGTCCGCTCAAAAGACCTGCCACTCTGCTTGAACCAACGTCAGTCATTTCGCTGAGGATAATAACGTCGTCGATGCTGTTTTGGCTGCAATAATCAGCCAGGCTGCCCATTTGCTGTGCAAAGGAATACAAATCAACAGCGTGAACCTCGGAGTAGTTTGCGGTCAAAAACGGAACAAAGCAATTTCCGCCGCTGTCTTTAACTACAAGGACCTTGCCCTTTGCGTTTTCCGCTTCGGATTTAAGAACGCTGAGCGGATTGTCGCCCGTAAGATAGGCGGCAAAGGTATCTGAGCCCGGCTGGGCGTTGCTGTCGTATGGAGAATCAAAGCTCTCCTGCGAGCCGTCGGAACGGGTTATATCCATTGTTACGCTGTGGGGCAGACTGTATATGCTTAGTGTGTCGGGCGTGATTTCGCCTGAAATCAGCGTATACGAGCCGGTAAAGCCCTCGAGCTTTTCTTCCTTGCAGTCGTCAAGCGACAGGGTTTTGAGTTGGTTTTCTTGAGCAAAGGCAGAATAGCCGTAGTATGCGCCGAGAGCTGTCCAATATTCTTCGGTGTTAAGATAAATGTATTCGCTGTTATGCTCGGCAAGGGTGTTATAAACGTTTACCGGAGTCAGCTTGTCGCTGAGACTTTCGTTTACGGCGGAAATAATCTCAGCCTGAGAAGCCGAAATCTCCGCGCCTTCTTTGATTCGCTTGGGAAGCCCCATTTCCGTTCGGTTAGGGATAACAATTGAATAGATGTGTGAAGCTTCCAGCTTGTCGGCAACTGAATTTACCGCCTGGGCGTAGCCTTCCGCCGCATTGTCAGACGGATTATAGAGCGGATAGCCGGCGTTATGCCAAACATAAATACTGTCCAAAAGCTCTCCGTCAGTGTTGTCGTCCTGAATTTCAGGCTCCTTAAACGAGGTCTGCGCTGTTTTTTCCTCGGGCTCTTTCTCGGCTTGAGAAGCTGATTCCTGCTTTTGCTTAATCTCAGTTGAGACGTTTTTAGGCAACTCGTCCTTTTCCGAGCCGCAGCCCTTGAACATAAAGATTATGAGCATTGTCAGAATTGTAAATATCAGCAGTCCGGCTGCGATAATCAGCAGGCGGTTGCGTGTTCGCCTTTGCTTGATAGCCTTTCTCTTGCGCGCGTTGTATGCCGAACGGCTTCTTTGCGCGCTGCGGCTGCGGCTGTTCGCGTTCGGTGGGGGCGGAGCTTGTCTGCTGCGCTGAGTCTGAGAACGCTTTGACGCGCCGGATTTTGCGGAACTCCTCTTTGCGGAACCGGAACGACGCTGATTGCCTCTGCGAGAGCTTCGTCTGGGCGCGGAACGTTGAATTGTCAAGGTCAAAATAATCGTCACCGTCAAAGCGGATCATAATCATTCTCCTTTCCTGCAATTTTAACATGAATTTCAAAAGGACTGTCGGCGTTTGCCGACTACTGCATTAATTTTCATTTTATATTATACTACATAATCATTTTAAAAACAATATAATTTTACATATTTCGCATTTTTTATACTACCGAAAAATGTCAGAGGTTATCGTCAAAAGGTTTTGTATTAAGGCAACACCGCGCAATCCGCGCACCGGAATTATGCGGTATTGCCTTAAAAAATCTCAGTCCTGCTTATGGACATCCGTGCGTTTTTTTGGTATTATTTAAGTAGAAAAAAGGAGAACAGCCAATGCAAAGAAATTATTTATACGCCGCAATCACGGTCGTGCTTTGGGCAACCTTGGCAACAACGGTCAAGCTTGTGCTAAATGATATCCCAAGCTTTGAAGCGCTTGCGGTCAGCAGCGCGTTCGCGTTTGTTTTTTTGCTGATTCTTAATATAATCAACGGCTCGATAAAGGAAATGAAAGCCTATCGTCCGAGAGATTATCTGATGATTACAGGGCTGGGCTTTTTGGGGCTTTTTATGTATTCTGCCCTGTACTACTTTGGAATTGACGAGCTGGGCTCGCAGGAGGCATGTATTCTCAACTATCTTTGGCCTGTGATGATTGTCCTCTTTGCGTGCATAATCCTGGGAGAAAGGCTGACTGTTCGCAAAGCGGCTGCAATGATAATGTCTTTTGCCGGTATCGTTGTGCTCACTCTCGGTCAGGGCGAGAGTGAGCCGGGCAACAGAATTTTGGGCATAATTGCCTGTGTCGCGGCGGCGGTTTGCTATGGCTTGTTTTCGGTGCTCAACAAAAAGCACAGCCTGAGCCAAAGTGTGGCAATGATGTGGTTTTGGCTTACTGCCGCGGCTTGTTCGTTTGCCGCAAGCCTGATTTTTGAGAATTGGCGGCATATTTCGGGCTTGGCATGGGCAGGGCTGGCGTGGCTCGGCGTTGTTGTAAACGCGGTAGCTTATCTGATGTGGGCAATTGCTTTGAAGAACGCGAAGGATTCTGCCAAAATCGCGAATCTGGCATACCTTGTGCCGTTTCTCTCAATTATTTTGTCGGCGGTAATTTTGAAGGAGCAAATCACGGCAAGCGCGGTTTTTGCCCTGCTTCTTATTGTGGGCGGCATACTGCTTCAAAGTATAAACATAAAAGGAGAAAAACATCATGAGCATAATGATAAGAAGGGCATTTGAAAAGGATATTCCAAAAATCCTTGACCTGCTTGTTCAGGTTGATATGGTACACCATAACGGCAGACCCGATATTTTTAAAGGACCTGCCTTCAAATACAGCGAAAGCGAGCTAAAGGAGATTTTGAAAGACGACGCCACTCCTGTGTTTGTCTGCGTTGACGAAAGCGATGCTCCTATCGGTCACGCCTTTTGCGTGCACAAGCAGATTAAAGACAATTCTGTGATGACGGACATAAAAACTTTGTATATTGATGATATCTGCGTTGACGAAAACGCAAGGGGAAAGCATGTCGGCAAGGCTCTTTGCGAATATGTAATTGCATATGCCAAAGAAAACGGCTTCTATAATATTACGCTCAACGTTTGGACATGCAACCCCACGGCGATAAAATTTTATGAAGCAATGGGCTTAACGCCGCAAAAAATAGGAATGGAAATGCTGATATTTTAAGCGCGCTTCTAAATTTAATACTGCAAGGAGAATTGATTATGAGTAAAAAATTGGTAGCTTATTTTTCTGCAAGCGGAAAAACCGCAAAGGTCGCAAAAAATCTTGCGGCAGCCGCAGGTGCGGATTTGTATGAAATAAAACCGTCAAAACCGTACAGCAAGGCGGATTTAAACTGGATGGATAAGCAGAGCCGCAGCTCTGTGGAAATGCGAGATCCCGCCTCGCGCCCGGAAATAGCAGACCTGAACGCCGACGTTTCGCAGTATGACGTGATTTTTGTCGGCTTCCCAATATGGTGGTACATCGCGCCGACTATCATAAATACCTTTCTGGAGGCCTATGATTTCAGCGGAAAAAAGCTTGTGCTTTTTGCTACCTCCGGAGGCTCGGGCTTTGGCAGGGCGGCTGAAGGCTTGCAGCCCTCCGTGCCAAACGCCGAAATAATCCCCGGTGAAATCCTCAACGGCAATCCCAGCGCAAATAAACTGAAGGAGTTTGCCGAAAGGTTTGATTAAAAGCATATTTTCTTTTAAAGGTAAATAATCAGTAAAAGTGATACAGCGCGAAATGCAGAAGTAAAATGTATTTCGCGCTGTGAATTGTGCGGTATTGCCTATAAAATCCCGACAAAAAAGCACAGAGCAAGTTGTACATCTGTCGCTTTATTTTTTTTTCTTATTTGTGCAAGAATTATAAGCTAAAGACCCTATGGAATAAAAGTGAACAAAAATAAAACAGGTTATAGATAATTCGTGTTTGATATTATACGAACTTCACTGTTTCTTCAAATTTCTTGCTCAAAGCACTTGATTAAATCTTGCGTATAGTGTATAATTCATTATTGTGAGCTCACCCGAAAAGAACAAAAAAACATTTGAATTATATCCAAATTCAGTGTGTTTGAGTAAATCAAGCATATTTTGGAAAAGGCTTATTGTGCTGCTTTGCACATATTGCGAACCGGCACTTTTGCTTTGAAATCAAAAATCAAGCACGATTTTATAAGTTTTTTATTAACTGGAAATCATATTCTGAATTTATGAAAAGGAAAAAAGGAGAATTTGGCATGAAATTATTAAAGAAGTTAATCTCAACAATCGCCGCAGCAAGCATTGTTGCAACATCACTCTTCTCACTTTCTGTTGGCACAGTATCAGCTACAACGATCCCCGACATCAGACTTCAGTCATCTGAGGTTACATATCAGGGTAGCCGCGGCAACACAATCAGAACAGTATATCTCAAGGTTAAGGACACCGAGAAATACGGCAAGGTTTATGTACACTATGAGTATGCACCCGGTATGGAGTGGCAGGATGTTACAGCTACAAAGACATCCTTCAAGAGCAAGGAAGGCTACTCAATCTACAAGGCTAGCTTCAGCAGCTACTCAAATAATTTCTGCCTCTGCTATGATTTCGGCTCAAAGCTCTGGGACAACAACTACGGCAGAGATTTTGACGACATGACCCTCGGCTACAACGAGAACGTAAAGGCTGAAAGAACAAATGTTCCCGCAAGCGGCACATACAACGTATCAGCTATCATCAGAAACATCAGCTACGCTAAGGAAGTAAAGGTTGTTTGGTCTGAGGATAACTTCAAGACAAAGAAGACAGTAAACCTCAAGTACGGCAACATGCTCAGCCGTCCTTCCTACGGCAACTCATGCGAGCGTTGGAAGGGCACAATCAAGGGCATCAAGAACACAAAGAACTTTAAGTTCTACCTCACATACAAGACAGTTGCTGACGGCAAGACATACACAGACAACAACTTCGGTCAGTACTACAACTACAACTACACAATTACACGCGGCTAATTAATACTATTGTTTTAAAGTTTTTATAAAATAGTATAAATGCGAATAAATAAACGCAGGGCGAAATGCTCTGCGTTTTTTGCTTTTATAGGAAACCGCTTGATGTTGTATCAAAGCTTTCGTATTATTCTTGCAGGAACTCCGCCGACAAGCACATTGTCGGGAACGTCCTTGGTGACAACCGCTCCGGCAGCAACCACAGCGTTGTTTCCGATTGTTATTCCCGGCATAACATGAACGCCTGCGCCAAACCACACGTTGTCACCAACGGTTATCGGATACGCGTATTCCAGTCCGGCTATGCGTTCCTCAACATTCAGCGGATGCGCTGCGGTGTGAAAGCCGCAGTCGGGTCCCACAAAAACATTTTTGCCGAATTTTACCTTAGCACAGTCGAGTATCACCAAATTGTGGTTGGAAAAAAAGTTCTCTCCAAGCTCGATATTGTATCCGTAATCGCAGAAAAACGGCGCGACAATTTTGCAGCTTTTTCCGATTTTTCCAAGCAGCCTTTCAAGCAGCTCATGCTGCTGCTCCTCCTCGTGAGGACGTATCAAATTAAAATCATAGCATAAATTTTTTGCCGCAAGCCGTTCCTGAGTCAATTCTTCCTCGCCAAAGGCGTCGTATATCATGCCGCTGAGCATTTTTTCCTTTTCGGTCATTTTTTAATCCTCCAAAGTGTTATTTATCATTAAGGCAACACCGCACAATTCGCGGCGCACGCCTTGCCTGCATATTATTCTGTCAGACTGCCCAATCCGTACACCGAAATTATGCGGTATCGCCTTAAGGCAACACCGCACAATTCATGGCGCACGCCTTGCTTGAATATTGTTTCGTCAGACTGCCCAAAAATCAGTATCCATACGTCAGTATGCACACTGATTATTTGTACATTCTGACGAAAAATCTGACTACGCAATCCGCGCACCGGAAAATTTGACTGAATCATGCATTATTGCCTCAATTTCACGGTTCAGTATTTCTTCGGCGTTGTTGCCGGCTATATCCAGCATTTCGGCTTTTACCAAATAAACCTCGGGGATCCCGAAAAAGCTTTTGGCAAGGCTTTCAATATACCCGTAGCTGTAGGTCGGGTCATAGGGACCGCCGGCAGTTGTAACATAATACAGCTTTCGCGCTCTGCACAATCCCCTTGGCATACCGTTTTCGTCATATTCAGAGACGATTCCGGTAATATATATGTTTTCAATATAGGTTTTCAGCGGCGCGGGAAAGGACAAATCCCAGTACGGCGCGGCGATAACAATACATTCGGCGGCGGCAAATTGCTTTGCGCAGTCAAACATTTTGTCGCTGTAAGCTCCCTGCTCAATCAGCGCGGTTCGCCGTTCAAGGCTTGCTTTGTCGAGCGGCTTAAGGCTTTTTTCATAAAGCTTTAGCTCCGTATATTCGTTCCCCAGCTTTTTCAAAACCGCGTTTGCAAGCCTGTTGGTTCTGGACTCCTCGCGAACGCAACAGTTGATGAATAAAGTCATAACGACACCTCCTTGCATTCCTCCGAAAGATTATATATTCCGTCCTCCGAGAGCACGCCGCGGTTCAGCCTTTTCGGCAGCAGTCCGGCTTCGTCGTCTGCAAAATCCTTTTTCCATTCCGCACTGTCATAATAGCTTTCCAACTCTCCGGCAAGGTAATGCAGCTCTTTGTATTCTTCTTTTGAGCGGATTTCTTTTTTGAGCAGACAGGTTGCTTTGCAAAAATAATCCTCGTATTTTTTGATTCTCTGAATTTGAGGCGTCTGCCAAATATACAAGCCGCGTTCCTCTGCCGGTCGGCGAATCAGTGAAAGGACTTTTTCTGTCGGGTGAAAGACAGTCATATTCAGGTCTTTGGCGTTCAGCGAAACAAGCGTTTGTTCCTTGGGCAGCAAAAGCAATACGCTTCCGCTTTGGGTATGGGCTGCAAAGGCGTTTTGGATTGCAGCGTCGTCGGGGCGAAACGTCCACATGTCCTCGGGCATAGTGCACAAGGCGGTTTCAAAGCTATTGCTTAGAAGAAGCATAATATCGGCAAAATTTTGATACAGCTCGCTTTGCCGTTCATTTTTCAGGTATTCCTGCTCAAGCCTGAAATATTCTTCGGCTTTGTTTTCATGCGTTTGCGAGGGCAGCACGTCGATCAGCCAATATTCTTCCTCAAGCAGCCGCTCAACTTCAATATCATACACGGCCGTTTGAATAAACTGCCTTTTGACTTCTTCCGGATTTTTGTATTCGCAGACAACGTCTGTCACAAGCTTTTGATAGTCTTTGTTCAAATCCTCAGGCATAAGCCGGTGAAATTCCATTGACAGCATAAGGTCGTCGATTTCAAATATCTGTTCAAGCTCTGCTTCTGTCAGTTCCCTGCCGATAAAGCGATTCCATATTTCGTTTTGCAGCTTTTGTTCCGCTTCGATATACTGCGGCAAATTCCTTTTGACCGGTCGGGTCACGTCAGACAGATATGCCTCGCTTGCGTCGTGCAGCAGGCAGCCGAGAATCACCTCGGGAGAATATCCCCGCGCAAGTGCCTCGTGCGCACAGGCAAGACTGTGCTGAGCTACAGAATAAAAAAATCTGAAATGTCCGTTGGCTCGGCAAAGCAGCGACAAGGCGTGTGCAATATCAACAATGTCAATGTCTTGTTCGCCGGGCCTCATTGGATCAAAATGCTTGCCGGTTACGGTGGTAATATAACTCATGAAACAGCTCCAAATAAATGTGATTATATGATACTATCAGTTGATAAATGAAAATTAAGGACAGAAAATCACTTGACTGTGAGGTTCTGTCCTGTTATTTTATATAAATCGGATAATATGTTATCTGGTTATGCTGAGTAATGGTGCGCCTTGTCAAGAAGCATATCCTTGACCTTCATCAGCCTGGTGCGGCTGGAGCGGTCGTTTTCTTCCAGCTTCATCGAGATGTATTTTATAGTCTCCTGATAGCGCGGAATCATAACATGCTCAAGCGAGTTTACTCTTCGGCGCGTTTTTTCAATCTCCGCCGACATCAGCTCGCAGCTTTTTTCGTACTGCGCAAGCTTGATAAGGTCGGGCAAAAGGTCGTTGAGCGACATTACCGCGTCGTCAAGCTCAAACGAGGTGAAGGCAAAGCCGTAGGGAAAAATATCTCCGCTGTTTGAGGTGCGGTTGCTGGGCTTCAGCTCCGGTATCTCAACGCTCATAACGTTCTTTGAGTCAACCTCAATATTCACCTGCTGCTTTGGCGACATCAGCGACGCGTCGAGCGATTCCTTAGACATCACCGCCGCCGCGTTTACAAAGTGCGAGTTGCAGTCGTTAAGCTCGCGCTCAACCTTTTCGCGCAGTTCTTTGGTTTCGCGTATCAAATCCAAAAACTGACGCATCAGCTCGTCGCGCTTGTCCTTTAACATTTTGTGACCCCTCACGGCTGTTACAAGCTGCTTTTTAAGCTTTGAAAGCTGCATTCGCGTGGGGTTTACATTCATTACTGCCATTTTGGAACCTCTTGTTAGTTTTCGGGATAGAACTCGTCAAGCATATCGTCCTTGATTCGTTTCAGCTCGCTTCGCGGAAGAATCGCAAGCAGCTTCCAGCCGATATCGAGGGTCTCCTCGATCGAGCGGTTGGTGTCGTAGCCCTGAGAAACATACTCTCTCTCAAACGCTTCGGCAAATTCGGCATATTTCTTATCCATATCGGTAAGAGCCGCCTCGCCCAAAATTACCATAAGCTCTCTCGCGTCCTTGCCTCTTGCGTACGCTGCAAAAAGCTGGTTCATTGTTGCCGCGTGGTCTTTACGTGTTCTGCCCGGTCCGATACCCTTGTCTTTGAGTCGCGAAAGCGAGGGGAGAACGTCGATCGGCGGAGTTACGCCCTTGCGGTAGAGCTCACGCGAGAGAATGATCTGACCCTCGGTGATATAGCCTGTGAGGTCGGGAATCGGGTGAGTTTTGTCGTCCTCGGGCATAGTGAGAATCGGAATAAGGGTGATCGAGCCGTCGTTTCCTCTGAGTCTGCCTGCTCTTTCATAAAGCGTCGCAAGGTCGGTGTACATATATCCGGGATAGCCGCGGCGTCCGGGAACCTCCTTACGCGCAGCGGAAACCTCGCGCAGCGCGTCGGCGTAGTTTGTGATATCTGTCATGATTACAAGCACGTGCATACCCAAGTCAAAGGCAAGGTATTCAGCGGCTGTAAGCGCCATTCGCGGAGTAGCGATCCTTTCGATCGCAGGGTCGTTCGCAAGGTTTACAAACATTACGGTACGGTCGATCGCGCCTGTTTCGCGGAAGGACTGAACAAAGTAGTCGGATTCCTCAAAGGTGATACCCATTGCGGCAAAAACAACGGCAAACTGCTCGTTTTTGCCCCTTACGGTCGCCTGACGCGCGATCTGTGCGGCAAGCTGAGCGTGGGGGAGACCCGAAGCCGAGAAAATAGGCAGCTTTTGACCTCTTACAAGAGTATTTAGTCCGTCAATAGCCGAGATACCGGTCTGGATAAACTCCTGCGGATAATTTCTCGCCGCCGGGTTCATAGGAGTTCCGTTGATGTCAAGACGTTTTTCGGGGATAAGCGCGGGACCGTCGTCAATCGGGTTTCCCAGTCCGTCAAATACGCGCGAAAGCATATCCGGAGAAACCGGAAGCTCCATTGACCTGCCCAAAAATCTTACCTTTGAGCCGGCAAGGTTAATGCCGGCTGCGGAGTCAAACAACTGAACAAGCGCGTTTGTGCCGTCAACCTCAAGCACCTTGCAGCGGCGTGTTTCGCCGTTTGGAAGCTCGATTTCGCCAAGCTCGTCGTACTTTACATCGTCAACGTCGCTTATCATCATCAGAGGTCCGGCAACCTCGCGAATGGTACGGTATTCCTTTGGCATCAGTCATCACTCCTTTTTAAAACGTCTGCAAGCTCGCTGTCAAGCTGAGCCTCGATTGAGTCAAATTCGCCGTCAATCTGGTTTTCCGCTGTATATTTGAATCTTCCGATCCTTTCGCGAACCGGAATATTAACAAGCATTTCAATATCCGCGCCCTTGTTGAGCGTTTCCATAGCCTTATCATAGTAGCTGAGGATCGCGCGCATCATCAGCACTTGCTTTTTGAGCGAGGTGTAGGTGTCGGTCGCGTCAAAGGCGTTTTGGTGCAGATAGTCCTCGCGGATCGAGCGCGCGCTTTCGAGCTTGAGTCTGTCGGGAGCGGACAGAGCGTCCATGCCGACAAGGTTTACGATCTCCTGCAATTCGCTTTCATCCTGAAGCAGCGCCATGAGCTTGCCTCTCAGCTCCATAAAGTCGGGAGCGGCGTTCTCGGAATACCAAGCTGAAAGCTGGTCGGTGTAGAGCGAATATGAGGTCAGCCAGTTAATAGCCGGGAAGTGACGCTTGTAGGCAAGGTTTGCGTCAAGACCCCAGAACACCTTGACGATTCTCAGCGTTGCCTGCGAAACAGGCTCCGAGATATCGCCGCCCGGAGGGGAAACCGCGCCGATAACAGAGAGCGCGCCCTCGGTGTCCTTGGTTCCGTTTACTATAACTCTTCCGGCACGCTCATAGAACTGAGCCAAACGGCTTCCCAAATATGCAGGATAGCCTTCCTCGCCGGGCATTTCCTCAAGACGACCCGACATCTCACGCAGAGCCTC
>CAJODI010000087.1 GCA_905233145.1 uncultured Ruminococcus sp.
CTGCCCATGCCGTTGTCGCCGATCTTTGTCATGGCTGTTCCGGGCCAGTCGCCGAGAGTTGAATTCTCGTTAGCGTCCCAAGCATACGCGTAAACTGTGTTCCAGTTCTGGTTGTTTGTGAACTGCACCCTGCCGGAACCGCTTGTTGCGCTTTTGCTTGTAGTCTGAGCGTCAGTTTTTACAGTTGTTGCCTCTGTTTGTGAACCGTCGGGATTGTACGCCCATTCGGTAACGTTCCAGTTGCCGTTGGTTTTTTCACCGGGGAGATACCAACCCTTTGGCTGTCCGTTGAAAGCAATATCAACTGTCTGCTCATTGCCGCCGTTATTGAAAATAATACCGGTAGCGTTTGATGAAACCTCTGTATAGAAGTTTCTTTTGCCAAAATCATTTAGCTCACTGTCAGTGAGCTGTGTTCCGGGCCAGTCGCCTGAAAGCGGATTATCACTTGCGTCCCATGAATAAATGTACACCTGTGACCAGTCGTTGCTGTTTGTAAAGGCAATCTTTACATTGGCAGCGGCAGAGATGCCGACTACCACACAGGAGAACGCAATCAAAAACGCGAGCACAATACTGGTTAGTTTTCTTATGCTTCTGAATTTTTGCATAACTAGTTTCCTCCTAAAATTTTTTCACTGCCTTTAGGCAAAAGCCCCTGTTTACAGCGCAGAACCTAACCGACTTCCCGCAATATCGGCAAAATGAGCGAGTAAAATACCGTGCTTTTGTCAAAACGCAGTTTTAATCTAATGACGCAAAATCACGCACGTCATTTAGAATAAGAATATAATATCATTTTTTTTATATTATTTCAAGCTACTATTTGCACAATACTACAAGTGCAAATTTGGTTAAATTTTCATAACATCTTATGATACATTGATTCATTTTAGGCAAAGGTAACATTTTTCACGATATCATTGTTAAAAAAATAACAAAATAATTTAGAATTTGTAAAATATCAACGACGTAAATTATGGTATTAATTATTTATTATTTGCACGATATTATCACATTCAACTGATTATTATGCATTTTTTGAGCTTAATACTAAACTCAAATAAAAAAACAGACAATCTTTGCGGTCTAATTTCCGCAATACTGCGTTGTTGTCCTTGCAAGGCGTCAGCCTAGTGGCGTCCTCCGCCTTGTATTGTGAAAATTATCCTAGCAAATCTTTGTCTGCTTTTTATCTGAGATCAGTATAACTGTAAACAAATACAAAACACCCGGGAGCTTGTACGCACCCGGATGTTTTGATTTATTGCCTTATACTGGTTTTCAATAAAACGCTTTCAAAATGTTAAGCGTTATGTTTCTGAATCGCAGCGCGTTGATACCGCTGTTTACAATAGTATTAGATACTTATCTGAACGCTTCGGCAGCCTTGCCGTAGAGCATCATTGCCGTGAGAAGCTCAGAGATCACAGGCGGTGTGCTCTGTGAACCAAGCATACTCTTGGCATAAGACGAGACGCTGTAGGTCATTGTATCGCTGACAGCTTTGCCGTTCTGCATAACGGTAAAGCTGATCGTGTCGCTTGTCTGGAACGAATACAACGATTTGTAAATAACCTTGTATTTGTTGCCGGAAACATGCTCAAAATCGTTTTCGCCGATAACCTCTGAATAATTGTTCTCATTATTGCGAACCACAACTGTTTTGCCCTTGACGCTGTCTGCTGTAAAGGTTGCTGAAATTTGAATTGAGCTACCGAGCACGAGCGAAGCTGCCGTCCACTCGGCAGTCGGATTAGTTATTGTTGAGGCGTGGAAGTTTTTAACATTTTTCAGCGTGCCCATATTTGTGATCGCATAATTCTTCTGCTGGGCAGTAAGATTTGAGTTCACCAGGCTGTCGGTTTTGTAGCCTGCATATTTTTGAGCAGCAGCTCCGTAGTTGAGCAGATTTACAAGCAGCGTTTTGCCTGCTGCAGGGAATGAATCCTTAGCAAGCTGATTTGCAGCATAGCCCGTTACGCTTCTGGTGTATTCGGGACCATAAACAATGCGTCCGTCCTCAAGCAGACAAACAAGCGTTGCCTTTACTTCGTCACCCATTGTTTGGGGATAAATCTTGTTAAACGAGAACACATAGCTGTCTCCGCTTTGGGTAAAGGAATCAATATAGCTCTTGCTTCCCGCGTGCTCTATCAAAACACCAAGCTCTCCTTCGGGGATATTCTCGGATTTTGCGTTGAGGCGCATTGTGATATTTTCGGCAAGCGAAATTGAATATGACGAGAACTTAAGCTCGCTGTCATATACTGCTTTTCCGTCGTTTAAAGACGGAGAATAATTGTTCTGATAAGCACCCTCATATAAAACAGTGCTTCTTGAAGAAATCACATCCGCTCCGTCGCTTTCGGCATACTTGTAAATGACAAGCTCCTCCGAGTTTTCATCGAGCATTTTTGTTGCAGGATCCGGCTCGCCTACCGCAAGGTTTTTGAACCTGAGGTTGATTTCGGTGTCAACCGGTCTTAAAACATCAAAGGTAACAGTAATCAAATCAACCGGGCTTCCGTTGCGTGATTTAATCTTCGGCAGATTTCCAATCGACGAATAATTTGCTTTGATTGTGTTTGCGTCGTTTATATTGATAAGCGCGTCGCTTATCTTTGGCATTATTGTCCAATTGAAATCATCATCAGTGTTAGAATCTCTGTTGACCTTGAGTGCAGTGCCGTCATAGTCAAGGTACCACTCGATATTAACCAAATCCTTTGAAGAAACAACAGCGTAGGTAACAGTAAACTGATTTGTGCTTTTGTTAAAGCTCATTGAGTATTCCGGGAAATAGTTTGAGGTTGCTTTTACCGTAAACAGTGAATCCGGGTCAGGCAACTGATAGTCCGGAACATATTCTGTTGCGGGCTGAGCTGTCGTAGTCTGCACAGTGGTAGGCTGAGCTGTTGTGGGCTGAGGCTTGGTTGTAGGCTGAGGCTTGGTTGTAGGCTGAGGCTTGGTTGTCGGTTGGGCTGTTGTGGGCTGAACCGGAACGCTTTCGCCTACATAATAGGATTCAAGCAGATAATAACCGTTGCTGTCTTTTGCGCCGGTTGGCCTCCAGCCGTTGTTGTTTGTGCTGTCAAGCTCTACATCAACAGATTCGCTGCTGTCGTTGTCGTTAAAAACAACAATAGTTGCTTCGTCGGGAAGCTGAGCGAAATATCTTCCGCTTGAGGAATCATATGTCATCTGAGTACCCGGCCAGTCGCCCAAAAGCGGATCAAAGCTGTCGTCGCTGGCATAAACATAAACATTGCTCCAGTTAAGCGCATTTGTAAACCAGATTTTGCCTGTTGCACCCTGGTTCGGCTCTGTTGCTGCGGTTGGCTTTACAGTAGGCTGAACCGGCTTTGTGGTGGGGGTTGTTGATCCGCCCTCCGGCTGAACAGTATAGCTCTCAACAAGGTAGAAGTTATTTTGATCCTTTTGATTTATAGGCTTAAAGCCCTTGTTTCTTGACTGACCGATTTCAATGTCAACAGTTTCGTTTGAGCCAAAGTCATTGAATGAAATAATGGTCGCGTTATCCGGGATGTCGGCGTAATATCTGCCGCTTGCGGAATCATAGATCATCTGATCTCCGGGCCAATCCCCTGAACATGTGTAATAGCTGTCGTCACAGGAAAAAATATACACCTTGCTCCAGTTCATTGAATTGGTAAACCAAATTCTGCCGGAGCTTTCCGAGGGCGGATTGTCGGTTTGTTCACTGTATTCGATTTCGTCAACGCTGTATGTACCGTCGCCTTTTACTCCCGACGGTTCCCAACATGTCACGGAATCTGAGGAAAGAATGATATCCTCAGTCATTTCGTTTTCATTACTGAAAACAATGCCGACAGTATTCGACGGAACCTGTACCTTATAAAAGCCTGATTTCGCGTCAATGCTTGCCTGAGTTCCCGGCCAATCACCCAGAACCGAGTTTTCGCTGTTGTCCCATGCATAAGCATATACATTGCTCCAGTTGAGTGTGTTGTTAAAAAAGACGGTTTTTTCGCCTGTTGCCGATACGCCTGTTGCAAAGCATGAGAATGCAATGAGAACCGCAAGCAAAAGACTTATCAGCCTGATTTTTGAATTTCGCATTTTTACCTCCATAAATATATTTTGTGGGTTTAGTGCGCGTGTTTTGTTACAATGCACAGAAGTCCCTTATGAGCTGTGAAAATGAAAAATACACATTATCTATTCACAACTCTAATATACATCACTTCGCTAAAATCATACCACATTTTCAAACTTTTATCAATAAACTATTTGCACAATAGTACAACATTTAACTATAATATTATGTTAAGGAAGTACTGAATATTTCGGATATGCAAATCGCGCAGTCAAATTTTTTCATCAGATTGTACAAGTTTGTTTTGAAAAGCTCACGGCAGAATAATTACGGAGTGCTTTTCACCGCACAATTCACGGCGCACGCCTTGCTTGAATATTATTTCGTCAGACTGTCCAAAAATCAGCACCCATACGTCAGTATGCGTACTGATTATTTGTATATGCGGTATTGCCTAAAGTAACAAACCATAACACTCTCAGGAGTAGATTTTTATGAGTTATTATGGTCAAAATTAATCTGTTTTAAAAAGTTACCGTAAAATACTCCAAATTTATTATAAAAATACTTAAAATGTTGTGAAAATCTTCTTGCAATCATGATAGATTTGTGATAAACTAAAATCAGCGGTGCTCAGGCTTGAGTGAGTACCCAAAAATTAAAACGGCGGAGTGCCGTGAAATCAGGAGGTTTTTATGAACTCAATCAAAAAGTACATTGCGGAATTCATCGGAACAGCCGTGCTTGTTATTCTCGGCTGCGGAACCGCCATGCTTGTTGGCTGCGACGCTGCCAGCGGCTCGGGCTATTTGCTCACAGCTCTTGCGTTCGGTCTTGTTATCGTGGGCATGGCATACTGCGTTGGAAACATTTCGGGCTGTCACATTAACCCGGCGGTTTCTATCGGCGTTCTCATCAGCGGCGGCATGACTGTTGCGGACTTCATCGGCTACATCATCTCTCAGTGCCTTGGCGCGTTTGCAGGCGCAGGCGTTCTGGCTCTTATCTTCAACATGGGCGGCGTTAAGGACATGACAGGCGGCTTTGGCTCCAACGGTCTTGACGGCGTAAACGGCAGCGTTGGCGCAGGTCTTATTGTTGAAATAGTCCTCACATTTATCTTTGTTCTCACAATTTTGGGCGTTACCTCGAAAAAGGCAGGTCACGGCTCCTTCGGCGGACTTGTAATCGGTCTTACGCTCACACTCGTTCACATTCTCGGAATCGGTCTTACCGGCACATCCGTAAACCCGGCAAGAAGCTTTGGCCCCGCGGTTGTTGCAGCTATCAACGGAAATTCCGCTCCCCTGGGAAGCCTTTGGGTATTCATTGTTGCTCCGCTCGTAGGCGGAATCCTTGCTGCAATTGTTTACAGACTTCTTGCAGGCAAAGACGAGAAGTAATTGACAATTTCGGTCGGACAGTTTTTTCATCCTTGTTCCTGACTGTATAGCTGACATTATGATTTTAAAGCGGACGCTTTGCTTTGGCGTCCGCTTTTATGATACTTATTAGATTGGTACATCAAATGATTTTTAACAAACACAAAAAACCGCTTAACTCAAAAACATTGCTCGAGCTGAAACGCTATATAGATGAAAACCTGATCGAGGAGCCTAAAATCTCATATGAATCTGAGGATCATTCGGTGGGCTCCGCTCCGTTTCCGGCGAAATCCGCACAGATAAAGGAACGAAAGGTGTCGTTTCCGGAACCGGAAACCTGCGCCGATAAAGCTCAAATATTCGGAAATCTTTCCTCATCAGGTGCGTCGGACGCGCTTAGGCACGAGGTCGAGACTCTTGACGAAAGCTTTTCGCAAATGCTTTTGCGCAAAATCGACGAACGTGGGATGAGCGACTCGGAATGCTACAAAAAAGCCGGAGTTGACCGCAGACTGTTTTCAAAAATCCGAAGCCAACCGCTTTACAGACCTACAAAATCTACGGCGATCGCCTTCGCGCTCGCGCTTGAGCTGAGCCTTGAAGAAACCCGGGAACTTTTGATGAAGGCAGGCTTTGCATTGTCGAGAAGCAGCAAGTTCGACGTTATCATAGAATTTTTTATCCGCAACGGCAGGTACGATATTTTTGAGGTGAACGAGGCTCTTTACGAATTTGACCAGCCTGTTCTGTAAATTTGTCGCCCGGCAAGCGACCATAATTACCATCCAAAAATATATAATAAGCTTGTAAACAAAACAACATATTTTATTTTTGGAGGAATTGTTATGAAAAAGAATCTTACAGAGCTGGTTTTTATACTGGACAAAAGCGGATCAATGGCAGGGCTTGAAGCTGACACAATCGGCGGATTTAACACCATGCTCAAAAAGCAGAAAAAACAGGACGGTGAGGCATTTGTAACCACAGTGCTGTTTGACAATGAAATTCAGACCGTTCACGACAGAGTTGAGCTTGACAAAGTGAGCGAAATGACAGACGACGACTACGTTCCCGGCGGCTGCACCGCTCTTATTGACGCGATCGGCAAGACGATCGAGCACATCAGGAATATACACAAATACGCTCGAAAGGACGACGTGCCCGAAAGCACGGTTTTTGTGATAACAACCGACGGAATGGAAAACGCAAGCCGTGAATACAGCTCGGCTAAGGTCAAAAAAATGATTGAAAAGCAAAAGTCAAAGGGCTGGGAATTTCTGTTCATTGCCGCAAATATTGACGCGGTTGAAACCGCCTCGGGCTTTGGAATTGACAGCGACCGCGCGGTGAATTATCATGCTGATAAAAAGGGCACCGGTGTGCTTTATGAGGCAGTAGGCGCAGCGATCGGCTCGATGCGCAGGCAGTGCGCGATCCCAAAGGAATGGAGCGCGGAAATAGAGGACGACTACAAGTCAAGATAAAAAAACTGCTTGCCGGTTTACGGCAAGCAGGTTTTTTAGTTTGGAGTTTGGAGTTTGGAGTTTCGGTAGGGAAGATAGGTTTTATTTTGAAAAAAGTCTGTTCCCGAGTGTATTAATATTATATAAATACATTCGGAAAGCCACGTTCGGTGACGGATGTTTTGTCGTATCAAAAGGTATGGTAAAACATCCGTCATTGATTGCGCCTATTCATTTAAGTTTATATTCCTGCAAATAATACCAGTCGTGATAATTCGATTTATAGCTCTGATGAATCTTTTTAACGTAGCTTTTATAATCGTCTTCTTTAATGTCTGTCGGATATGTATCTTTATCATCAAAAGATAATGCAGTTCCGTCCTTAAAAATTAGCTTTCTGTCTCCGGCGTTTAACCCATTATAACTGGTGTCTCCAATCACACCGGATAAATGCATATCCGTAATTTTGTATACATTTGCAATTTCAAATAAATCCTTACCCTTGCCCAGATTAAAATATGCCTTCTTAAAATCCTTTTCGTCAGAGTAAAATGAATATTGATTTGTTTTATCATATGCGTCCGTGTAAGCCCAGCCGTCATACCACAACGTATATTCTTTTTTTCCATATCCGTGGTGTGGTAACATTAACCATTCCTCAACAACACTATTCCCGCTGGAGTCTGTTTTGGTCACTATTTCAAACGGCATAAAATCGTTATAGTAAACGGTTGCTTCTTTGTTTTTTATCCTTTCCACCCAAATCGAGTCAAATAGCCAAATGCCCATTGCATTGTTAAATCCCGAAGTCCATTCTGCTTGATAAAGCCCTGCAATTTCAACATCATTCATTGATGAAAGCTCCGAAAGAGACAACGAAATTGAAAAATCTTTGCCTCTGCCCCTGTTATCATAACATCGACAATTACCGCCTTGAAAGATATAAATGTAATTAGGTACTTCTTCTTTATCAATACATGATACGTCAAACATTATCAGAGGATGATTTTCATCTCTTTCTTTAAGAAAATCTCCTATTGTTTTTTCCACAGGATATTGACACCCAGCAAAAGTACATGCAACAACAATTGCCAATATCCCTATCATTTTCTTTTTGATAGAATCTCCTCCTCAATATTTATAATAATTGATGAACATAGGCAATGGATGAAAATCGTAGGTGAATTTTGCGTACCACCATACATTCGACAGCTTTTTCAACGCATTATACTGTGCTTCCGTATATTTTGTATAGGAAAAATCAAAAGTAATATTACCGTTCCGTTCGACAACAGGATATTGGTCAGCGTCATATTCAATCGTGAGTGACTCTTCGAAATCACTAAATGTGTTCGTTTCCGTGTTGTATCGGTTAACTGTCCCGGATATAATATTATGATTATCATCATATTTTTCATCGGACAATATCCATCTGTACACTGAATTTCCTGTGCTGATGATATTTCCGAATTCATCATAGTCAGTATCGGTTGTGTCCCAGTTGTGGTCATCAACAGAAACAGACCATGTAGGTGCATATGTACTGCCATATGTTTGAAAAGAGAATTCTTTGTTATTTTTATATATAATTAGCTCGATTCCTGAGACTTCATCCGGATCAGATTTATATGTTATTTTTGACGGTAAATCATCCTCATTATACTCAAACAGATACTCTTCATAATGATAAGCAGAAGAATTGCGAACCGCCTTGACAATATGGTTATGCTCCATGGTCAAATACCAAACGCCGTCTTCCGTCGGATCAGTGTCGGAAAACACAAAATCTGTTTCAACAGTATATTCTCTATCGTCATCATCTGTTGCGTCCTCATCAACATAATGAATGACGGTAGGCAGTTTGTAAACTTTTTGGTTGTGATTTATAATAAGATAAGCAGAAAAAGATGTTATCAGCAGTGAAACAACGAGAACAACGCAGATGATTATTTTTCGCTTGGAGCGTTTGGGTGATTTAACAAAGGATTCCTGATCAGTTCCGCATTTCGAACAAAACAAAATAGCCCCTCCCAAGATATATTTGCACTTATATAGGTGCAAACTTATTTTAACATAAGGATAAAATAATGTCAAGATGATTTGCGCCTATATAAGCGCAGAAAGGATGGCATTATGAACCTTGAATACGAAAAAGGTGTGGGGAAAAACATTCGGACATTGCGCGAACACAAAAAAATGACGCAAGAACAATTATCTGCGAAACTTCAAGTTAACGGCTGTGATATCACTCGTTCTGCTCTGGCAAAAATCGAAGTTGGTCAAAGGCATCTATATGTTGATGAATTAATGCAAATTAAAAAGATATTGAATGTAGAATATGAAGAACTTTTGCCCTAATTAAGCTAACAGTATTCATTATTTATTTCTCCCGGTCGCCCCTACAGACTAAAAAGGAAAGTATTGCTAAAAAAATATAAATACGATTGAGAATAAGCGTATATTTTTATAAGTTTTGTCTTTCAGAACAAAATTATTCATTTTTATACCGTAGGGGCGCACCCATGTGTGCGCCCTCTGAGCAGCACATCGTTAAACAGGTCGCATACACTGGTGCGACCCTACGGTTGTTAAGAAAACTATAGCAATACTGATACAGTCGGGAACTAACGCATTTTCCAAGCAAAATTTTTCTATGTCCGGGTTCAGCACATCGGTAAGTTGGGAGTGTCAGCACATAGGTAAGTGGAGGTTCAGCACATCGGTAAGTCTTTCAAGGTATAATGGAAG
>CAJODI010000088.1 GCA_905233145.1 uncultured Ruminococcus sp.
GCAGAGTGTACAAATAATCAGTACGCATACTGACGTATGGGTGCTGATTTTTGGGCAGTCTGACGAAACAATATTCAAGCAAGGCGTGCGCCGTGAATTATGTGGTGTTGCCTTAAGGCAATACCGCATAATTCAGGTGAGCGGATTGCGCAGTAAGATTTTTGGGCAATCTGACGGAATAATATTCAAACAAGGCGCGCGCCGTGAATTGTGCGGTGTTGCCTTAAGGGAAGCACGTCAATCAGATTTTCACTTGACAAAATTTGAAAAATGAAGTATAATAATTAAAAGTTAGCAGCCGCTAACTTTATAATTCCCAAACACGCATTCACATTGTTATCTGTGTTTTGGGAGGACGATATAAGGATATTTTTTGCGGCAAATGGCAAGCTAACAATAAAGGAGGAAATTGATATGTGCTATTCATGCATCGAAAAAGTTTTCGCAAGACAGATCATAGATTCCCGCGGTAATCCCACCGTTGAGGCAGAGGTAACGCTCTCCGACGGCACGGTAGCTCGGGGCGCTGCGCCCAGCGGCGCTTCCACCGGCGAGTTTGAAGCGCTCGAGCTCCGTGACGGCGACAAGTCGCGTTACGGCGGCAAGGGTGTTATAAAGGCGGTTGAGAACGTCAACAAGCTGATCGCGCCCGCGCTGGTCGGAGCGGACGCTGCCGATATTTACGCGGTTGATAAAATCATGCTCAACCTCGACGGCACCAAGGACAAAAGCAAGCTCGGCGCAAACGCTATTCTTGCGGTTTCAATCGCGGCTTCCAGAGCGGCCGCAAGCTCTCTCGGCTTGCCGCTTTACAAATTTCTCGGCGGCGTTCAGGGCACCAACCTTCCTGTGCCGATGATGAATATTCTCAACGGCGGCGCACATGCAACAAACACGGTTGATACTCAGGAATTCATGATAATGCCCGTAGGCGCGCCGTCCTTCAGCGAAGCACTCCGCTGGTGCGCCGAGGTATTCCATGCACTTGCCAAAATTCTTAAGGACAGAGGTCTTGCTACCTCGGTAGGTGACGAGGGCGGTTTTGCCCCGAACCTTTCCTCCGACGAGGAAACGATCGAAACCATTCTCGAAGCGGTAAAGCTTGCGGGTTATGAGCCCGGCAAGGACTTTATGATCGCGATGGACGCGGCTTCTTCAGAGTGGAAGAGCGAAAAAGGCAAGGGTTTCTATCACCAGCCCAAGTCCGGCAGAGATTTCACTACCGACGAGCTTATTGATCACTGGGAAGCTCTTGTGGACAAATATCCGATTATCTCAATCGAGGACGCGCTGGACGAAGAGGATTGGGACGGCTGGAAGCGTCTGACCGACCGTCTGGGCAAGAAGGTGCAGCTTGTCGGCGACGATTTGTTTGTAACTAACACCGAGCGTCTGGCAAAGGGTATTGCCAACGGCTGCGCTAACTCTATTTTGATTAAGCTCAACCAAATCGGCACGGTTTCCGAAACCCTGGAAGCAATCAAGATGGCGCATAAGGCAGGCTACACAGCAATTTCCTCCCACCGCTCCGGCGAGACAGAGGACACAACAATTGCCGACCTCGCGGTTGCTCTGAACACCTGCCAAATAAAAACCGGCGCGCCCAGCCGCTCCGAGCGTGTCGCAAAATACAACCAGCTTCTCAGAATTGAAGAAGAATTGGGCTGTGCGGCTCAGTACCCCGGCATGAACGCGTTTAACGTACAGAAATAAGCAAGATTATATAATAGATTTAGGCTTCGGAAGTGTCAGTATCCGAAGCCTTTTTTTAATCATAAATCCTTTAGGCAATACCGCATAATTAGGGTGCGCGGATTATGCGGTATTGCCCTAGATTTTTTAAGATTGCTTCATTGAACCGTTCCGTTCACGATTGCAGCATACTGCATCTCGGGAATCATCGGCAAAGTGATTTCTTTTAACAGTTCCTCGGCGATTGTACCGCTTTCGGCGAACTGCTTACCGGCTTCTTTTATTTTTTTCAATCGCGGTATTGTGACTGCCTGTGCTTCAGTTTCCGACGCCTACTTCATGCCGTCCACAAAAGCGCATGTGATGTGCATGGTGTCGCTCTTTTCTTTTTTGGGGCTTCCGTTGATGACCAGAATTTTCATATGCTTATCCTCGCTTTCTCAATACGATTTTAATGAAATTCAGATATTTTCCGCCGCCTGCTTCCATTGCTTTGCGGTCGCCTACAGCGTATTCGTTCTCCTGTTTGAGCCAGTCTGCCCATACCTCGGCGTTTGATTCCATCTCGGATACTTCCAATACCTCGGCACCCTTGCAATGACTGACGATACTCTTCCAATAGGAAGCGTCGTGCAGATAATCAAGCTGTTCGGGCGTCCATGAGAGCAGCAGCTCCGGCGGCAGGTTATCGTGACAGTCCTTTTTCATTCCCGGAACGGTAATGTAAATATATCCATTTGGTTTAATAAACGGTAATAATTTATTATCAAGAAATTCAGGATCGCGCCCAAAATAATTATACGAATCCGTAGATACAACCGCGTCAAAAAATTCTTCATCAAAATTCAGATTCTCCGCGTCCGCCTTGACGGGGATAATCTGTTTATCACTTAATCCCATATATTCAAAGAACCGCCGGTTATCCTCGGGCTCGCTCCATAAATCGGCAGCATAGACCTTAAAGCCGTATTCCTTCACAAGAAATACGCTCGTCAATCCCTGTCCGCTGCCGAGGTCGCAAACGGTCGCGCCTTTGGGGATTTGATGACCTGTCAAAAGTTCTTCTTCGAGCTTGACGGGGTTCGGTCCCATAATTTTTGCCATTAAATCGGCAGTCATATATTTTTTACTCAGCGGATAATTCATGGTTTCCTCCTAAATATCAGCCAGCCCTTGATGATCAGAACAGCAAAGCAGAACACGCCTGCATAGGGCTGTCGGGTAATGATAAACAGCAGGCACGTGATAACTGATAAAGAAATACTTATTATAAACCGGTGCTTGCTCCACAGCGGCTTGTCAAAACGGCTGATAATCAATCCGCAAATACCGTTCAAGACCGTAAGACCGATGATAACAGCGTATACAATCTTTATCCAAGGCTGCGTATCGCTCAGCGCAAACAAAGACACCGATTGCTTGTCCGCGACATTGCCAAAAACCGGAATGAACAACAGTAAAGCCGTGAAAACATCCATCACATAACACAACAGTGAGGTGTAATTTCCGATAAGCTCACGCTTTTCTTCCTCTGCCGCCGTTATTATTTCATCAGGAGAGAGCAGCTCGTCGACGGTTACGGAAAAAAATTTGGCAAGTGCCTTTAATGAGTCAATATTCGGGTAGCCCCTGCCGGACTCCCATTTTGACACGGCGGTTCTGGATACAAAGATCGCCAGTGCAAGCTCCTCCTGCGTCAGTCCTTTGGTTTTTCTTAATTCCTGTAACTTTTCATTGAACTCCATTTTTGTTCCTCATATCTGTCACTATTGTAATCCCGCGGCAGAGCTTGAATAAGCCGAAGCTCAGCAGGATGGCGCCGATAATATCCGTTGCCCAGTGAACTCCTGAAATCAGTCTGCCGATAACCATAAAGGCAGAAAATAACACGGCAAAGCCAATGACAACATTTTTGATGATTTTATTATGACTTCTGCGCTTTATCTGAAACGCCAGTGTCGGCATAACAGACAACACCAAGAGCGTTGTCGAGGACGGATAGGACGCTTCCAAAAAACCGTCAATCAGAACCGGGCGGTAATTAACCGGCACCATCTCAAAAAACAGATAGCCGATTATCACAAAAATATAATAGCCGCCTAAGAGCAGAATATCCGCGTCGGCCTTGAACAGACTTCTCCTTTTGATAAGCTGACAAAGCCCCAAACAGCCAAAGCACAGGCAAACGGCAATCGGCACTAACCCCAGCCAGTCGGTGACGGTATACAACGTCATATGCACACCTGTCAGATTATGAAACCGAGTATTGAAGGTCGCAAGCCCCACTGTTGAATTATTCGGTCCCACTGCCTGAACATCGACAAACAGAATCAACACCGTCCACATTGCAAAGGCAATCAATAATACGATACCCAATGTCAAATTCCTTTTCAAATCAATCAGTCCTTTCAAATTGGTTGATTTAAAGGTAACGCGGATTGGGCAAAAAGAAAAGAAACGCTCCGTCACATAAGCGACACGAATCGTGTCAAGCGCTTATAACCTCACTTTTTCCAATAAAAAGTAAAATGCCTGTCCTTTCGGAAACCGAGCTTTTCGTAAAATGGCATATCAGACAGGACATACGCTTTATTTGCGCCGAGGGATTTTGCGCGGTTCAGTGCTTCATAAATCACCGCTTTCGCAACGCCTTTTCCACGATAGGACGGCACGGTGCAGACAGGCTCAATATAGGCATAGTCAGTTTTATCTGAATACCACAGACAGCAATACGAAACATATTCTCCGTCACTGTTTTTAGCCGCTATGCTGAGAGCGGGATTAAAATGCCTGCGAAACATAGGGATTTCCGTGATAATATCACCGTCCCTTTCAAATTCCGCCTTGTTTGTTCCGTGGTCAAAGCCCTGCCATAAAAGCCATTGAAATGCAACAGGCTCCTTAACAGGGTCAAGCTCCGAAAATCGCAAGCAGTTGGGCAAATTGGCAGAAAGCTCATTTATAAGATCCAGCCGCATAACGGTTTCCGCTTGTTCTGATATTTCAAAACCGGCTGATTCTGCCGCACATATTTCAGCGGCGCAAGCGTCGCAGACAGCGATATCCAAGCCGTTTTCATCTTTCAGCTCACGATAAGCATATCCGAGAATTTCAGTATAGAGAGAACTGTATTTTGACAGTGCGCCGACAAACGCCTCGCCAAAATACATATCATAGATCGCCGCGCCGACGACCTTTTCGCCGTCTATCCAAAGCCCGATAGAACCCATCCGGCTTTTATCGAATTCAGGGTGCTCCATCATCCACTCAAACCGTCCCCAGTTCCAGTTGATATGGTTTTGATTTTCGCGGTTCAGCTCGATCAGAAAATCGCAGACCGCTTCATAATCGCTATTGCTGTAATTCTTGAATTTCATAGCTTCCTCACCGTATCATCTTAAGGCAATACCGCATAATTCTGGTGCGCGGATTGCATAGTCAGATTTTTCGTCAGAATGTACAAATAATCAGTGTGCATACTGACGTATGGATACTGATTTTTGGGCAGTCTGACGGAATAATATGCAAGCAAGGTGCCTTAAACATTCCCGGTCCGTCCCAATCGCATGGGCGTTCCTCAAAGCCATGTTGCTGATCAGCTCCAGACTGACTGCCCAACCGGGTTGTATGTGTTTTTTTATATAAAATTTCAAAGCGTTCAGCGTTCAGCAGCAATGTGCCTGCGCCCTTTTACTGATATTCGGGTATGACGGCAAAATCCTCGGTGTAAAACGACATACCGCCGTCGCCGATTAAACGCGCCATGCCAACAGGCGTGTTATCATCATAAGCCGTAAAGGAAGCAATTGTATTTTCCAACGCTTTTTGAACCTGCTCAATCCCGGGCGGCTACCAGCCGACCGATGTGTAGAGTTGCAGGAATAATTCACCAGATAATTCGTTTATTTTGACTGTCAAATCCTTATCCTTTCGCGTTTTTCTTCCAGGGACGCGCCTTGCCTGTCCAATCTTTGTCTTTCCAATAGCGCACATCCGCTTCGTTCCATCCGTTTTTCTGCATGAGGTGCATGATCCAAAAGAAGCCTTTGGTTTTCAGACCGGGCATTACGCGACCTTGACGCCGACGTATTCTTTTCGCAATGGCGTCTGTTTTCCTTTTGATTCTCTGCTTTTTCTTTTCAGACACCTTGCTCCAATCAATAGCAAAAACTCCGATTCCGAATTTGTATATCTTGGCTGTACCCCAGTAAAACAAGCTGTCTGACATATCCTTATTGGTGGATTTCATGCCGCCGCCTGCGGCTGTGGAAATGCACACGCCCTGCTTTTTAAACATCTTTTCCTCAGGGCGGTGAACCATCCATCTGTAACCGTAGTGATCTAAAAACGCTTTCATAGCTCCAGTTGCGTGATATACATAGACCGGACTCGCGAGGATAATAACATCCGCTTCATCAATTGTCTGTGTGATTTTGGCGAGCTTGTCGTAATGCGGACATTTTGTTTCGCTATCGACAAAACAACGCGTGCATCCGCAGCAAAATTCTCCGAAATCCTTCGGTAAAAAGAATTCAGATATTTCTCCTCCGATTTTGTCCGCGAGTATACGCGCAATATGACAGGTAGAGCCTTTGTGACTCTGACCGTGAATGATCACTGTTTTCATTTTGAATTCTCCCTGATCCAATTATCTAAAAAACGCATTTGCTCCTCTGTATGAAACCAATGCTCGCCGTTCTCCATAACGGTAAGGCTTGCGCTGTGCTTTTCGGCAAATGCGGTGATTGTTTCATAAGATGTGAGCGTGTCATTGCTACCGTACAGGATCGCTGTCGGAACGCTCCATTTAACAGAGTGTTCACGCACGTAGCAGAGATATTCCCACGACAAATCTTCACCGAATGAAGTGAGTATGATACCTTGCTTTTTCAGCGCGTCCTCGGTCACATTTGCCCATGCCATCATATCGGTGATCAGCTTTTCCATATCGACGATCGGCGAGATAAAGTAGGCTTTGTCTAACTGCGCGCCGATATCGGCGTTCATGCTGAAATACGCGCCGATACTGCTGGCAATTAGGATAATGCTGTCATATTCTGTTTTCAGCTTTTTGACGGCAGAGCGAATCTCCGCGCCCGTTTCCCACGGCGTATAGTTCTTGTAATCCATGCCGATCACATCATAATCGGAAAACAGCGGCTTGTAATGCTCGCTTTCCGTGGCAGTGCCGCCCTTGCCGTGAATATATAAAACTGCGTTATTCATAGTTCCTAATGGTTTTCTTTTCTCATAATCTTGAAAAAGTCTCAGCGCCTTTTGTCACCAGCCACCGATATAACAGCACGGAAGCTGCCGCAAAAATGACTATCCAAGCCGCTACATACGGCGCAAGCCCTGTAAGCAAGCCCAGCAAGAAATACGGCAAGGCAAACAGAGCCACAAAGCCCCAGCCGCCGAAAAGCGCGATAGTTACCGCGGCACTTTGTTTGAGCGGAATGATTTCTGTCGTCCACTCCGTGATGGCGTGCCGGACGCCTAAGAAGCTGCCGAACAGCGTCATAAAGACCGCAAAAATAGTTGGCACAACAAAAAGCAGGAGCTTTTCAGCAAACGGCGCCTTCCATACGATTGCCGCGCAAATTTCCGAAAACAGCAGCGGAATGAAGGTCAAAAGCAGGTGCATGGCGGTTTTTGCCTTCAACACTGTTTTCGCTTCAACCGGAAGTGACTGCAAAATCCACAGACCTTTGCCTTCAAGCGAAACCGAAGGTGCCGCGATGTCGTTCATGGTAGCAAGCAACATCAGCACGGCACAGAGCAGGAGCGTTACCAAATCGGTTCTGCCGCCGAACGCCGTTGCAGTCATGTTCAACAGTTCATCGCCCTTTATAAGAAGAAAAACACCGAATACCGGTATCAGCAGCACACCGATTCCGTTGTTGAGCATGTACGCCGGGCTGGAAATAAACCGCGCAAATTCCTTTGTCAGCAGTGCGCCGAATACGGATTTTTCTTTTGCTTTTTTCTCTTGATAGCGTACCTTGCTCACGCTTGAGGTGGAGGTCGCAAGCTTAAGGAAGCCGCGCGATAAAACAAACAAGGTCAGTGCGAGCAAAAGCAAGGTTACGGCAGAATAAAGCGCCATTGCAAATAAATCACCCTCGCCGATCCTGCCGAACAGATATAGCCCATATGCGGATTCTTTGATGTTCTCTCCGTAAATCGCTGCGTTTGCCACAAGCGTTCTGATCCATGCCTGCAATTGGAAATACACAACATAATAGCCGCCAATTAACGCAAGTGCTATCAATACGATGATAAAGCTCTTATTTTTCAGCTTCAGACTGATTTTGGCAACCACCCAGCCCAGCAGACAGGACAATATCAGCACAACGATTGTCACAATCAGGAACAACACAATTCCGCCAAGCACCGTCAAAATATCGGCGTCGGCAATCACCCAATACACAAACAGCGTCGGCAGCATAATAACGCCCGAATACATCACGCCCAAAAGATAGACGTTCAACAGCCTAGCCGTAATGAGGATTTTAACAGGTATCGGCATGGACAGCAGCAAATCGTTGTCCTTTGGTAAATACAATCCCGAATAGGTGTTGAACACACTGCCTGCCGCGCCGAGAACAAGCGCAAATCCGCACATGATAACAAAATACAGCCAGCCCATATTGACCTCGGCGCAGCCTATGCATACGCCAATGGCAATCGCGGCGAAGGTGCCGCCGACGACACCGATCATTAAAAAAGCGAAAAGGATAAACAATACAATGCTGTTTGCTTTTGACCTCGCTTTGCCGGTTTTGCGGTTGTAAAAATAGCCCCGAAAAACCTCGAACAATTGCTTTTTCAGCAAAACCTTTAGCATTTACTCCGCCTCCAGTTCCAAAAAAACTTCTTCCAAGCTCTCGTTGCCTCTGACCTCCTCCATTGTGCCGGATTGAATCAGCTTGCCCTGCTTGATGATAGCCACCTTGTCACAGAGCTTTTCCGCTACCTCCAGCACATGGGTGGAAAAGAAGATGGCGCCGCCCTGATTGCAGTGCTCGCGCATCATTTCTTTTAAGATAAACGCCGCCTTGGGATCGAGTCCGACAAACGGCTCGTCCATGATGATCATCTTCGGCGCATGAAGCCATGCGGCGATCACCGCCAGCTTTTGCTTCATGCCGTGAGAGTAGGACGAGATCGGCTGCGCCAAATCCTTTGTCAGTTCAAAGGCGTCGGCATATTTGCGGATTCTTTCCTGCCTTGTTTCGGAATCAACGCCAAAGATGTCCGCGACAAAGTTGAGGTACTTGATGCCGCTCATATAGTCGTACAAATCGGGATTGTCCGGGATATACGCTATCTGCTTTTTGCACTCTACCGGGCTTGCCTTAACGGAGCTTCCGTTGATGAAAATTTCGCCCTGCTCAAAGCCGAGGATACCCACAACGCATTTGAGCGTGGTGGTTTTGCCTGCGCCGTTATGACCGATAAAGCCGTAGATCTCGCCTGCGTGAATATGCAGAGAAAGATTGTCTACCGCTTTTTTATCTCCATAAGTTTTCGTCAGATTTTCAATTCTTAACATTTTCTATTTATTTCTCCTTATCAGTGAATTTTGGTCTTTCAAATTTGCCGGTCAGCAGGTACACACCTAAAACAGCGCTGAAGATAACCGCCAAGCTGAGCCGGTCGCAGCCCGGATAGGCAAGCGGTGAAAACACGACCATCGCCGTGTAGGATAACAGGCTGATCATCCCGAAGATTCCCATTATTTTGGTTTCATAATGACCACGCTATGCTATATTATTCTTATGTGAAATTCTGAGCGATATTGGATTCGCTTTTTCTTTTCTTTTTCCGGTAAAAGACGAATCCGTCCTCAACCTTTATGATACGATAGCCTAATCTTTTGTAAAAAGCATTTGTCCGCTCATTCCAACACGGGGTATCCAGATCAAACTCAGCAGCGCACGGGAATTTCTTTTCTATGCATTCCATCAAACGAATTCCGTAACCTTTTCTATGATAGATGCTATCAATAAATATTCTGCCAATGTACACGCTGTTTTTGGTTTCA
>CAJODI010000089.1 GCA_905233145.1 uncultured Ruminococcus sp.
GTTACGGTTACCGGGATGATGACTTCTTCTTTACCTTGATTCGTTATCTGTCTATCCCTTCTGTTCGTTCATCCCACAAATTTCCGTGATGAACCAATAAAAAACAGACAATCTTTGCGGTCTGTTTTCCGCAATACTTCGTTGTCGTCTATAACAACTGATGCTCAACTCATATAATAATTGTGATATTTGTATTGTGATTTCAGCAGGGGGTATTGCCCGGTTGCTTTTTGATAGTTTGCAAATTTTGCGTTGATTAACAAGGGACCCCTGAAAATCAAGCCATGATTTTATAAATCAGGCTTATAAGCGAAATCATACCGCGCTGTATATTGCTTTAGGGAATTGTCAGAGGTTCCCTTTTATTATATCTGTATTGAAAAGTTTGTTTGTTTGTGTTACAATAAAAATATCAAGATCCGTCTAATTTATGTTCAAAATATTTACATGAGGTATGTTATTATGAAAAGGAAAACAATAATACTGTTTGCCGCGCTTGCGATAGGTATTTCGATGCTTTCGGGCTGCGGATGTGACAGCAAAACTGACTCCACTCCCGATTCTGCTGTGAGCTCAAAGGCTGCTTCAAAAACCGAGGTAGAAACCAAAACTGTTCCTGCAACAGAAAGCGGCACCTCAGTCTCAACTGATTCAAAGGGCAACAGTCAGTCGGGCAATTCTTCGTCAGGCACCCAAGACAGCAAGGGTGATGATAACAATGAGCTTTTTGAGTCATCAGCCCAAAATTCTGCCGGAAATGCTTCCGATAGCGCGAATTCTCAAAGCTATAATGAGGATTCCCGTTCGGCGCAAAACAGCGCGGATACAAACGATAATTCCCCAAAAAACGATAACAGTTCTAAATCAGGCGGCAGCGACTCTCAAAAAAGCGAAAGCAGCGCGTCAGACAGCAGTCAGCCAAAGCAAAACAATTCATCGTCACATAACTCAGATAAGGACATACCTGAACTTTCTACTGATTTATATGAGCTTCCGATTATTCTTGAATAATATGCAAGCAAGGCGTGCGCCGCAAATTGTGCGGTATTGCCTTTATAAACAAAAAGTCTCTGTGATAACGGGGGCTTTTTACTTTATAAAGAATAGGCAGGCGAGAGTACCCATGGGCATTTTTTTGTAAATAAATTTTATGGCAGAAAGAATTTTTGTACAAAAAATATATAATTAATAGTAATCTTTAGATGAACTATAGATGAAAGGTTTATAATTTATTTATCATATGCGTTGATTGTAAGAATAAAGGAGCATGAAAAATGGAATACAGTCTGCTATATCCCGATAATTCACAAAGAAAATTCAAAACTCTGACAGACGAGAGCATCAACGATTTGTCAATAGATTTTCTTCTCAACGCGCTCACCGAAAAAAAGACCGAGCGCGAGCACATGCGCAAGCTTATGACCTGCGTGACCGACGACCCGGATGTGATACGTTACCGCTGTGATGTTTTCGAGGATTTTCTCAGGTTCCCAAAGCTGAGAACAGCTATGGAGGATTTGGTTCTAAAGCTTGCCGATCTTCGTGATCTGGAAAGGTTTCAAAAGGACCAGGAGGGCTCGGCGTTTTGGTCGCTGGTAAACCGTCTTAGAGAAATAGACGAATATGTAAGCTGCATTTCGATGATACGCGATATTCTCAGCGAGCTTGATATTCACTCTCAGGGTATGAAAAATCTTCGTGAAATGGTGAACGATATTTCCCGTGAGAGCGGTTTTGAGGAGCTCAGACTGGACATTGATGAAACGCTTGAAAAGGTGCGCCGCCTAAAGAGCATAACAATCGGCGTAAACCTTGACGGTATGCTAAGGCCAAAATCCGCGGGCGTGATTTCGCTAAATGATTCCGAGTTCAGGGAATCGGGGCTTATGCGCCGCTTTATGAGCTTTGCCGACAAAAAGAACGAGCTGCACCACGGCACCGACGTCAGCAGCATAAGGGTGTTTCATCCTGCGACTCCGATAACACCGGTGAGCTTTGTTCAGAAATCCGAGCTTAACGACAATTTGACAGGCGAGCACATAACTACCGGCACGGTCACCGGCGCGGATTCGCTGTCGAACGCCATAAAGGACACAGTTACAAATATTATGAAGCAAACGGTCGGCGAAATCAAATCGACAATCAAAAGGTATGTAAATATCAGCGGCTACACCCTCATCAACCTTATGCCTGAGATATTGTTTTACATTCGCTGGGCTGAGCTTATTGACAAAATCAGGGCGGTAGGACTGCCGGTGTGCAAGCCTGAGATTTTGAGCACAGATGACAGAAATTGTTCTTTTAAAGAATTATATAACCTGAAGCTCGCCATAAACAAAGTCAACGGCGAACAAATCAACATTATAACCAACGATATTGATTTTAACGATGATCACCGAATTTTTATCCTTACCGGTCCAAATCGCGGCGGCAAAACAATTTTTACCCAGGCGTGGGGCTTGGCTATTCTGCTTGCTCAGCTTGGAATTTATGTGCCATCAGCTTATGCGGCTGTGAGCCCGTGTGACAATATTTTTACACATTTTCCGGCTGATGAAAATGACACCGTGGATCTGGGCAGGCTCGGCGAGGAAAGCAAGCGGCTTTCCGAGATATTCAGCCTTGCGACCGACAAAAGCGTAATGCTCCTCAACGAAAGCCTTGCTACAACAAGCGTTACCGAGGGCTTGTTTATTGCCAAGGATGTTGTGCGCGCAATGTGCTATATGGGTGTTCGCACGATTTTCAATACCCACATGCACGACCTTGCCAGAATGGTTGATATGATAAACGGCGAGGTTGAGTGCAAGAGCAGGGCGGCAAGCCTGGTAACAGGCGTTCACGATGGTGAAAGAAGCTTTAAGGTGAGCCTTTCCGAGCCGCAGGGTATCAGCTATGCTAAGGATATAGCGGAGAAGTACGGAGTGTCATTTGCGCAGATCAAGGAAAGCATTGACAGAAGAAACGAGAAAAATGAAAACGATGACTGATTTGTAATCAAATAGCGCGTCGCGGAAAAAAGATATTCCAAAATTTTCAGTATTTATGCGGCTCTATTGAAAAATTTTCGCTAAAATGCTATAATGCAGTTAGCAAATCCCAGAGGTTATCCCTTTGATTTGACGAAATTTTTTAGGAGGTATCAAATTTGGACATTCAGTATCTTTTATTTCTGCAAGGCTTGCGTGAAGCAACAGGCGGCATTTTTGACGAGTTCTTCAACGCGATCTCCAAATTTGCCGTAGACATTTTGCCGTTTTTGCCGTATGTAGTGTTTTGGTGCGTCAGCAAAAAGTGGGGCTACCGCTTTATGGCGACCGAATGGATCGGCGAACTGCTCAACGGCGTTATCAAGCTGACTGTTTGCGCGTACCGTCCGTGGATACGCTCGGCAGAAATCAATCCGGCAGGCGACTCAAAAACTGCCGCGACAGGCTATTCGTTTCCGAGCGGTCACACGCTGAAGGGTACGATTCATTACGGCACAACAGCGGTTTGGCAACGGAGCAGCCGGAGATGGCTTGCTGTTATCTGCATTATTATGGTTTTGATGACAGGCTTTTCAAGAAACTTTCTCGGCGTACATACACCGCAGGACGTGCTGGTTGCCACTGTTGAGGGCATAGTGCTGATCGCGCTTGTCGGCATTGCGCAAAAGGCGCTCGAAAGCAAGGAAAAAGCAAAGGATATTCTTACCTTCGTGGGAATCGCCGTGATGATCGGCGCGCTGCTTTATGTTACCTTAAAGCCCTATCCCATGGACTACGACGCCGAGGGCAAGCTGCTTGTCGATCCGCAAAAGATGATGAACGATTGCTTCAAGGCCTGCGGCGGCTTCCTTGGCTTCCTTGTCGGCAGCTTTATCGAAAGACATTTTATTCATTTTGAGATTCCCAAGGGTTCCGCCCGTCTCCCGATTCTGGCTTGTATCGGCTTTGCGCTGATGTTTGCCTGGAAGGAACTCTTTGCTCCGGCAACAATCGTTGCCGGCTTAGGCGGTCACTGGGGCAACCTTATCGCCCGGTTTGTTATGGTGATGTTCGCCCTTACCATATGGCCGATAGTCATTAAAAAGATTTGCGCCGGCGAAGGCTCCTCAGTCAAAAAAGCAGCCATCATGTAACAAACACCAATAAAAAGGTCATTAAGATGCGTTCAGGCGATATTCCCATTGCCGACGCGCTGTCAAATATTTAAGCGAGGTAATTAAAATGAAAAAATCTTTAGGCTCTTTTCCGGGCGTTTATCCTATGCCTGTTTTGATGGTAGCCGCATACGACGAAAACGGCAAGGTGAACGTGATGAATGCCGCGTGGGGCATGATCTGCGCCATGGATAAGATCGCGCTGTTCATCGACGAGGATCACAAAACCACACAAAATTTGCTTAAAACAAAAGCCTTCACAGTAAGCATTGCCGACAAAGAGCATATGGACGTTGCCGACTTTTTCGGAATCGCAACCGGCAACAAGATGGCTGACAAGTTTGAGAGAACAGGCTATCACGCGGTTAAAAGCGATGTTGTAAACGCTCCAATCATCGACGAATTTCCATATGTGATGGAGTGCGAGCTTGCCGAGGTGATCAACACCGAGAATATGTACGCGATCGTCGGCAAGATTGTCGATACTAAAGCCGAGGAAAGGATCCTTGACGAAAAGGATAAGGTTGAGGTTGAAAAGCTGCAGGCACTCATCTTTGACCAGTTCAGGCACGGCTACTATGTCAGCGGCGACAAGGCAGGCATGGCGTGGAACGCAGGCAAGGACTTGATGAAATAATCTCCCGATAATAAACCAACAGCTTCCGCGGAAAGTTTGAGGAAGCTGTTTTATTTATTATATATTTAATACTAAACTCAAATAAAAAATAGACAATCTTTGCGGTCTATTTTCCGCAATACTTCGTTGTCGTCCTTGCAAGGCGACAGCCTTGCGGCGTTTGTCCACTTTTTATCTGAGATTAGTATAAGCAAAAAACCGGGCTCGGGAATCGTATCGTTTCCTGAGTCGTTCATAACGGACTTATACAAACAAAAAACAGCAGCAACAAATCCGTTACTGCTGTACGAAATGGTGCGAGTGTTCATAACGGATTTATGAAAAATTCAGGTTTTATCGGCAGTCACACACATTTCTCGCTCGCACATTTGTGGTTTATTCAATTTCTTCCTATAATGTGAATGTAGAATACAAGTCAAGGAGGTCTGAATTATGGCGACAAAGATTACATACACACAGCAGGGAGATTATTTGCTTCCTGATTTGAAGTTACCCGAACAACCAAAGGTGGAAATCGGTATTTGGGGTAAGCGGCATTTGAGATACCTCAAAAATCACCATCCGATTATTTACACGAATTTTCTGACAAGCTGTAAGCTCACAGCCTACCTCGCCGACATTGACAAGCAGGCAGAGGATATGTTCTTTCGGTTAGTTGATCAAATCGCTGAAAAGGAAGGAGTAACTGAACAACTCAAGGCTGATGATCAAATGCTTTGGGTGAAGCGAATGAACTGTATCCATAATCGTGCAGAAGAAATAATCATGAATGAAATAGTATATGCATAAAGAAAGCTCGCTATCAGCACACAAAAGTGCCGGCGGCGGGCTTTTTTCTATGGACTTATCATAAATCAGCGACTTCATCGCAAATTGCAACAAAGTTGAGCTAAATACGAATCACGGTAATGGTAAATGCTTCAAACCCTCATATAATCTGACTTTTTATGACTTCGTTTCGTTTTTATAACGCTAAGAGATAATAGGAGAAATTTTATGTTTTGAGGTTCAAAATTATCCTGATAATCCGAATAAACACTCGCTTTATATGAAGGCCCGACCTATCACCGTGCAACCCCATGCTGTAATCAGAACTCGATCCCCGTTCTGCCGATCGACAAACGCAGCTCGTTTTTATCCCCGGATCTTCTTGTGCTTTGAAGGATTGAAAGGCCTTGGCAGGAGCGCTCCCCGGCGGAGACGCCTTTCTCTCAGCAAGAAAGTCAACCCTTTTGTACGCCCGGATTCATAGCGGCTGCCCTTGATCGTGAACAATCTGTCGGTCAATTTTTCAATATAGTAGCCTGTAACGCTTAAAACATTATGAGTATTACTTCGTCTATTTGTATCACATACTTTGTCCTCAAACGCGCGCAGTTCCGTCTGAGTATCATATACGGCAGAGGCTGTGGTGATCCGATACGCCAAGCGTGTGATCGCGTTCCCGACGCATCTTTTGAACGGCGCTTTTTTTGAAATAAGTATTACGTCTACCTAGCACTAAGATTGGTTGCCCTACACTTCGGTGTACCTTGACATTTAGAGGCGATTTTTGTATAATTTACCGCAGAATAAAGTATCGTTTGTCGGCGAAGGAGCCAAGGCAATTTGTGCTCCGGGTGGGCGGTCGGAAATTCGTTTTTACATACGTTATAACGCCGTTATGTTGCGTTTAATATCTCTCAGCACAGGCGCAGTATGTCTCAGCTTGTGTTTTTTGCTTTCTTGTGTTTTTTGCTTTATTGTATACTTCATCAAAAAAAGATCGGATCACAGAGCGGCGGAAGGGGACAATCTTATGGGACAAAGCAGCGAAATCTTTATATCTATTGAAATATGGGGCGTTTTTTTCAGCCTGATCGCCGCTTTGACGATCTTTCTTACAAGACATTTTGACAAGTCCGGTTCACGTAAGCTGATGCTGGCGTTGCTTTGCTCGGCGGCTCTGATGATAAGCGACTGCGCGTCGATCAATTTTCGCGGCAACGCGTCGCAGCCGGCACTTTCGATCGAGAGATGGTCCACGTTTGCCGTGTATTTTTTCAGCTTTCTGATCATACCGCTTTCGGCGCAGTATGTTTCTCAGATCATATACAAGCGCTCCGGCGGCTTCAAGCTGTATTGGGAGCTGATAGAATGGGGCGTTTTCATCGTAGGAGCGCTGCTGCTGATCATCAATGAGCTATATCCGTTTATCTACCGTATCGACGACATGGGCAGATATATGCGGATGCCGTATTTTTTTTGGCTGCCGAGTCTGATCGGACTAACGGGTCTTTTGACGACGCTCTCGGTAGCACTGCATTACAGTAAATATATGCTACCGGCTGAGAGAACGGCTGTCGTATCCTTCCTGACGCTCCCCCTGATCGGTATCGTTATCAAGCTGTTTTATCCCGAGACGCCTTTTGTCACACTCGCTATCGTGATATCTGTCATCATCCTGTTCATATCGTATGAAACAAGCTATGTGCGTTTTCTTGTTGAAGAGGAGAAGAGGTTAGGTGAAGAAAAGCTCAAGCTCGTCAATCAACAGATGAAGCCGCATTTCATCTTCAACACGCTGACGCTCATCAGGTACCAGTGCCTCACAGCTCCGCAGGAAGCGGCTCAGACCGTCGCGGAGTTTTCAAATTACCTCAGAGGTATCACCGACTACCTCACAGACAATGATAACATTTCGCTGGAGGCTGAGCTCGATATCGTCAAGAACTACCTGCGTATACAGTCAAAGCGCTTCGGAGACAGGATCAAGATCGAATATGACGTCAAAGAAACGGATTTTGATGTCCCGCCGTTTTCCGTCCAGGCATTAGTGGAAAACGCCGTGCATCACGGCTTCAAGAGCGGTCAAATCGATCAGGGACTCATCAGGGTATCCACGAAAAAAAGCGGAGATCAACACGTCGTGATCGTTGAGGATGACGGCGTGGGCTTTGACATCGGAAAGCTGGATAATAAGAATAAAAGCTCTGTCGGTATCGTCAATACCAAAAACAGAGTAGAGATCATGTGTAAGGGCGAGCTTATCATCGAAAGCGAGCCGGGAAAAGGCACGCGGGCGATCATCACGATACCCGAATAAACTCTCACCGATGCAAGTACCTTTTAATCGGCTGAGATTGCCACGGGGCGCATTTCAGATTGTCATTGCGAGGAGGAACATGGTTCCGACGTGGCAATCTCTACCTTAACCTTTGCGCCCCTCGCAATGACTTTTTTAAGGCAATACCGCATAATTCCGGTGCGCGGATTGCGTAGTCAGATTTTTCGTCAGAATGTACAAATAATCAGTGTGCATACTGACGTATGGATAC
>CAJODI010000090.1 GCA_905233145.1 uncultured Ruminococcus sp.
AATCAGTGTGCATACTGACGTATGGATACTGATTTTTGGGCAGTCTGACGGAATAATATGCAAGCAAGGCGTGTGCCATGAATTGTGCGGTGTTGCCTATATTATTATTTTATCACTCCGTTACGCTAAAATCAACGCTCTGCGCGATATTTTCGTTAAGTATATAATCTGCCGTGAAATCAAATCCGGTTTTATCCTCGGTTATTTTTATTGTTCTGTCGGCAATGCTGCTGTCTCCGTTCTTGAACGCTTCATAAAGCGCAAGCTCGTTTGCGCAGATTTTTTCCGCACTTTCCTTGTCGCAGTCTACTCTTAAAAGCTCGGCTTCACATTCAGTCTGCGTTTTTATTCCCAGCGGAAGAACTGTATTGTTTACGCGGAGGTTCTTGTCTCTCTGATAAAACACACTGTTTTCAAAGGCTTGAAACGACGCCGAAAACGGCAGCTCAATTCCGAATAAGCTCAGTCGTCTGCGGTCAATATAATTCTCTGTGAGAAAATAATACTCATAGGATTTTGGTATTTTTATTTCTAATTTAGAAATTACATCCGCATAAACCTCTGCCTCAGCGTGAAGATAGCTGTTTATTCCGTTTTCGCTCGGCACAACTCCGCTTACGAGCAGCTCTCCCCGGGTTACGCCGCTGCCCTTTTTTACGACCGAAATACCGGTTTTGGCGTTCACCCTGGTAATTACCCCATCCTTTGCCGCCTTGATATTGCACGGAATCTGAGTGCTCCCCGTTTCAGGTCTGTCGGTCATTTCCTTTAATTCAATCTGTGCGGTGCTTCCGGTCAGATTAACGCTCATCCAACCCAAGCCGTCAATTTTAAGAAGCAGGTCGCGCTTTACCGCGGCAGGGTCAATGCTCCCCTTGTATGCGCCGACGTTGACTCCGTTTTCTTCAAGCGCCCGTACAACCTCCGCATTGCTGATATGCTCCGCTCCGCTTATATTTACCGTCCATATAAAATTTGACAATACAAGCATCAGCACAAGCCCAAGTGCTCCGCCGATTGGAATACCGATACGCGGCTTATATTTTTTGACAAAAAACGGAAGCCCGCGCTTTTGTTTTATTCTGAGCCTTACCCTTGCTTTGCGGGCCACCGGTCGTATTCGCCTGTATTCCGCCGCGCTCATTGCTCCGGTCAGCAGACCGGGCTGCGGAGTCGCGTTCCAAAGGACTATGCCCCTTTGCGAAGTAATATTGAGCAGCCTTTCGGTAAAATTACCTCCGGCTTCAAAAATAACATATCCTCTGAGCAATCTGACAAGCTCAACAAGCATAAACAATTCACCTCAAGATATAAAATCAATTCCGCAGATAAAACCCTCGATTTCAACACAGGAGCTTGAAATACAGCGCACACACAAGCCCCTGCCTCTGAACGATACTACCATGCAATTTGTGTTGATCTTGATGTTTTCGCTTTCATACAGCAAAACACCGGTTGAACCCTCAAGGGTTACTCTTCTGTTTCCCAAAAGCTCCAAAAGCGGAGCTGAGCCCATATCAAGCTTACGCGGCTTCAAATTTTTTTCCTTATTCAAGCAATCACCCCGATTAATAAATATGCTGCGCAAAGCATATATATTATCGGTGATTGCTATGAATGTATCTGCGGCGCGCAGACTCGCGCCGATTTTTAAGGCTGCGGCACTTGCCGCGTGCTGCGTTGTATTAATAATTTTTTCTCAATCCTGCGCACAGGGAGCAAAAAACGGCATAGAAATGTGCATCAACGTTTTGGTTCCTTCACTTTTCCCATTTATGACTGTTTCGGGATTAATCGTCAAATCCGGAGCCGCAAACCGCGCAGGAACAATTTTAGAGAAGCCGGCAAAGCTGCTGTTCGGACTTGACGGCTGCTTCGCGCCGGTGATTTTGCTGAGCTTGATAGGCGGTTACCCTGTCGGCGCAAAGGGTATATCCGAACTGAAAAAGCAGGGTGCAGACACGATCCAGTGTCAGAGAGCTGCAATGTTTTGCGTATGTGCCGGACCGGGATTTTTGATCAACTTTGCCGGAGCTTTTGTTTTCGGAAGCAAAAGGCTTGGAATTATAATGTATGCCGCTCAGGTTATTTCTGTAATAATAATCGGGATAGGAGCAAAGCTTTTCGGCATAAATAATAAAGAATACCGATTTGAAGCAAAAAATAACAACCGTCAAATATCATTTGCAGACGCGATGACAGAAGCGGTTTTTGACGCTGCAAAAGCAATGCTTTCAATTTGCGCTTATGTTGTTCTTTTTTCGGGAATCACAGAAATCATACGAAATGTTGCCGAAAACGACAGTCTTAACTGTTCGGCGGCTTGCTTGCTGGAGGTTTGTTCGGCTGTTAATTTAATGTCAGACAAAATGACAATTGAAGCGGTCGCTTTTGCGGCAGGGTTCGGAGGACTATGCGTTCACTTTCAAATCTTTTCGGCTCTAAAATGCGTCAAACTAAACAGACTGTTATTTTTCGTTGTTAGAATTATACAAGGTGCAGTAACCGCTGTGATAACCCATATCGGGCTGATTGCTTTCCCCGAAGTCAGACCGGTTTTTTCATCCACACAGGAAAGGCTCCCTGTGGGCTTTGGTACAAACGCCGCTTCGGGAATTATTCTTATACTGACATCAATACTGTTTTTATTTTCTTTATTATCATTAAAACGGAGGTAATGCTATGTGCGGAATCGGAGGATGGATTGAAAATAACAGCCGTATGCGTGAACGCTTCGGTGTGCTAAACAAAATGAGCGACACTCTTGCAAGGCGCGGTCCCGATGAAAACGGGATCTACGTCAACGGTGACACAGCGCTGATTCACCGCAGGCTGACTGTTATTGACCCCGAAAACGGCAAGCAGCCTATGGCTGCAAGCCACAAGGGAGTAACGTTTGTCATCGTATATAACGGCGAGCTTTATAACACAGATGAGCTGCGAAATGAGCTTAAATCTAAAGGCTTTCACTTTAGGGGACACAGCGACACAGAGGTTGTGCTTAAGGCGTATATTCATTTTGGCGAAAGCTGCGCCGAAAGGCTTAACGGAATTTTTGCTTTTGCAATATTTCGTTCCGATACACGAACAGTTTTCCTTTGCCGCGACAGAATCGGTGTTAAGCCGCTGTTTTACTATGAATATGACGGCGGACTTGTGTTCGGCTCTGAGATAAAAACTCTGCTCGCCAGCAAAGTTGTAAAACCGAGAATCGACGAAAGCGGACTTTGCGAGATTTTCTTTTTGGGTCCGGCACGAACGCCGTCTAACGGGATCTTTAAGGGAGTCAAAGAGCTTTTGCCCGGAGAATGTGCTGTTTATGACAGCTGCAAGCTGGATTGCAGAAAATACTTTTCAATCGAGGCGCGCGAGCACACCGACAGCGAAAGCGAAACAATTGAAAAAACAAGATATTTACTTACCGACGCAATTGAGCGGCAGCTAATCAGCGATGTGCCGATGTGCTTTTTTCTTTCGGGAGGACTTGACAGCAGCATAATTGTTCAGACCGCCTCGCGCTACAGAAAGGAGCGCAAGCTTGGAAAAACAATCACCTATTCGGTTGAATATGATGACAACAAAAAATTCTTTAAAAGAAGTAAATTCCAGCCAAACGCTGATTTTGAATATATTTCAATGATGGTAAAAAGCGCGGATACAAAGCACAACGAAATCATTCTTGACAATTATCAGCTTGTTGACGCTCTGAGCGACAGTGTCCTTGCGCGCGATCTGCCCGGGTATGTTGATGTTGACAGCTCCCTGCTTTTGTTTTGCCGGGAGATCAAGCAAAACTACACCGTCGCGCTCTCGGGCGAATGTGCCGACGAGCTGTTCGGAGGTTATCCGTGGTACCATAACCGCGATATTCTTTTTGAGGACTGCTTTCCGTGGTCAAGAAGTCAAAAAATCCGCGGCTTTATCCTAAAAGACGGCATACTTCCGCGCGGCGAAGAATATGTCCGTCAAAAATATCTTGATACAATTCGCTCTGCTCCCAAGCTTAAAACCGACACAAAGCTTGAAGCTAGAATGAGAGAAATGTTTTATCTTAATTTTTATTGGTTCATGCAATGCCTGCTCGAAAGAAAGGATCGCTGTTCAATGTACAACGGACTCGAGGTCAGAGTACCGTTCTGCGACTACAGGCTTGTTGAATATGCCTACAATATGCCCTGGTCGCTCAAGGCATACGGCGGACGTGAAAAGGGTATCGTGCGAAAAGCGTTTGAGGATATTTTGCCAAAGGAGATCGCATGGCGCAAAAAAAGCCCCTACCCAAAAACGCACAATCCGATTTATTTTAACGAATGTGTACTTAGAGTAAGGAATATTCTGAAAAAGAAAAATATTTTTACTGAGCTGCTCAACAAAAAGGCTGTAGAAAGCATAATCCAAAGCCCTGACAAAATCACCGAGCCGTGGTACGGACAGCTTATGAAAGCTCCGCAGATTTTGGCGTATATAATTGAGCTTGACATTTGGTTTGAAAAATATAATGTTGAAATCGAATAGAAAATGTGTTAAGATTATGGTACAATCAGAGTCGGCTTGGGCACAAATGTTTGACAAAACCCATGTGCTCAAATGGCTCCAACGGATGTGATTATAATAAACAGAAGGATTTTTGAAAGGGTCACAACCTATTTTTCGACCCATATAAAATCAAAAAAGCTGCTTAAAATTATATATCAGTATGTTACGCTTCTTGTTTTTTTTGCTTATCCGCTGCTTTTGGTTTATGTTTTCTTTGTTGAATTTGGGGTTGATTTGGGAGGTGTTGTTGTTGCTTGATTTGAG
>CAJODI010000091.1 GCA_905233145.1 uncultured Ruminococcus sp.
AGGTTCGGGAGCAGGCTCTGTTACAGGTTCAGTTGTGGGCTCGGGAACTGTTGTAGGTTCAGCTGTTGTTGGCTCAACAGTTGTAGGAGCAGCTGTTGTCGGCTCAGGCTCTGTTACAGGCTCTGTTGTTTCCTCTTCCGGCTCTTCCGGCGTATACTCTGTCATTTCAACGCCGTCGCCTGTAACTGTGATCGTTTTTCTCAAAAAGTCATAGGAAATTGTAACGTTTGTTTCCTTTGTTACCTTAAATGTGCAATCAAAGTCATTTGTGTCATAGAGGAAGTCACTCGGATCATAGGTATCGGAGGCTGCCTTTAGACCGTGCATTCTTTGCCTGTCGCCATAATTTGCGCAAATCTTGAAACGCATATCCTTGTTGTTGGGGTCGGGCGAAACTCTCTTTGTAAAGGTGTAAACATCGCCGTCCTTTGTCATAACGTTTCCGGAATCCGGGCTGCCGTCCCATTTTGTTCCGAGGAAGTTCTTTGAGCCTGCAACAACATAGCTTGCGATTCCGAGACGCTCGGCTACTCTTTCAAGAGTAGGAACGCAGAACTCAAAGTTGCCGTCCTTGTCAAGCTTATCAACGAGTTCTGTGCTAAGCACTTTTTCTTCAATAAGCTTCTCGAAATTTTCCTCGTAATAATCATAAACATCTCTTGCAGTAACTCCAAGCTCAGCTTCAAGTTCATTAAGACGCTGAGTATTGAAGTACTTTGCATTAACCTTCATAATAAATGCATAATCATAAATCTTATCTGCGATGAACTTTTGTTTTGGAGCATAAAAGGGCCATTTGCCGGGAAGTATCTGTGCAAGTGAAGAAATCATTGCCATAGGGCCAAATTTCTCTTTGTTTTCCGGGTCAGTCCATTCGCCGAGATAGTCCACCTCCTGAGAGTTAACGGCTCTTTCACGAGTTTTATCTGTAATGATCATTGTGTCGCCGAGGCACGTGATTCCCATTGTCATATCACAGGTCTGGTGACGTTCGCCTTTTGTGTTGTCTGCACAGAAGATGGCAGAGTAATCTGCTTTGTCCTCAATTGTGCCAAGAGCTGTTGTGTCAAAAGAATACACATTGTCATGCTCCCATACGCATCTCTCGGTTTTTGTAGCAAACGTAGTTTCTTTCAGCTCAGAACCGCCGTATATGCGATATAAATGGCAGTAAACCGCAGCTTGGGTGTGCTTGCTGTTCCACTTTACCTCTCCCCAAAAATCAGGGATTTCTACGTAGATCTTTGTGTCAGTAACCGCCGAAGCTGTTACGGCAGACAGAATCGAAAAGCTTGATACTGTCAGAACCAGCGCGAGCAGTATACTGACGAATTTTTTTGTTTTTTTCATTGTTTTTTCTCCTTTACTTCTAAATTTTTTATTTTTGGGAATTAAACCCTTTTTGCCTTTTATAATTACGTTCAAACAAATTCCGCGTTGGTTTTGCCCGAACCGTCAAGGGAAGCGCAGTAAAGCTGAACGCAGGTCGCGTCGTTGATCGTAACCTGACCGTCTCCGTCAACGTCCGCAAGAACTGTCTGTGTGAATGAAAGCTCACCAAGCTTTGCTAGATACATCTGAATCTCTGTTACGTCGTTGATAGAAGCCTCGTCGTCGCCGTCAACATCACCCAAAACAGGGATCACAATCCCAAGCCGTTCGGCAACTCTTTCGGCAGTTGGAATAAGAAACTCAGCCTCGCCTGTTTCCTTATCATATTTATCAACAAGCTCTCCGGAAGCAACGCCCTGTTCAACAATATCCTTATAATCAAGAACGTATTGGACATAAACCTCACGTGCGGTCACACCAAGAGCAGCTTCAAGCTCGTTAAGGCGTTCGGTTGTAAAGAAGCCTGCACTGACTTTCATATTGAACGCCGATTGATAAAGCCTGTCGGCAATATGCTTTGCCTTTGGCATATTAAGCGGAAGCTTGCCGGGAGTGATATTTCCAAGTGCATCAATATAGCTTTTTTCTCCGAAAAGCTCTTGATTAAATGGGCTGCTCCACTCTCCGATGTATTGTCTCATTGTGGAATCAGCTGCACCCGATGAATGAGTTTCGTCTGTAACTTTTACTTTATCACCAAGACACTGGATTCCCATTGTCATATCGCAGGTTTGGTAACGAATAGTCTCACCGTCTTTTATGCAGTCCGCAACAAATACTACACCGTAATCCGCGTTGGGCTCGATTTCGCCCAAGGACAATGTATTAAAGGAATACACATTACTGTCATATTTACGGATGCATCTCTCTTTCTTTGAGGCAAATGTGGTTTCTTCGAGAGGTGAGCCGCCGTATACATTATACAAATGACAGTATACATTAACAACTTCTCCCCATTTTTCCGGCACTTCAAAGAAAACACTCATTTTATCATAGAGATTCAGTTTAGACAACGGTCCTAAATGCTTGTTATTGGGGTCTGACCACTCGCCGATATAATCATGCACGTCATCGAAAGGAGCTAAATATGGATTATTCTTTACGATCATTGTATCGCCCAGGCACTGGATCGCCATTGCCATATCACATGTTTGATTACGCTCTCCGTTTGTGTTATCTGATACAAATCTAACTCCATAAAGCGCGCCTTCCTCAATTGTACCGAGAGCAGTTGTGTCAAAAGAATACACATTGTCATGCTCCCATGTACATCTCTCTTTACTTGTTGCAAATGTGGTTTCCTTAAGCGGTGAGCCGCCGTAAATGCGATACAAATGGCAATAAACCGCAGCCTGAGTGTGCTTGCTGTTCCACTTCACCTCTCCCCAAAAATCAGGGATTTCTACGTAGACCTTTGTGTCAGTCGCCGCCGAAGCTGTTACGGCAGACAGCACCGAAAAGCTTGATACTGTCAGAACGAGCGAGAGCAGGGCGCTGACAATTTTTGCAGTTTTTTTCACGTTAATTTCTCCTTTGATTTTAAGTGATTTATCAGAGCTTTTGTGAACTATAAATAGCTCTATAATAAAACGCATAAAGCCGGAATTTGGTTACAATTATGTTGTAAAAAATACAAAATTTTGTAAAACAACCACATATCTTTTAATCGAAAAAGTCGTAAGTAATCAGCTCAATACACAGCAACTATTATAGGAAATCGTCGGAAGCTTTTTATAGCTCTAAGCCGCTTGTTGTTTTCAAAAATTCTTTTAGCTGTGAGAGGATTTTTTCTACGCCGCCCTCGCTGTCGCTTTCAACGTTCAGCGGCATTATCGGGTCGTGGACGGACAGACGAAGCAAAAACCAGCCGTTGCCGTTTTCTTTGTCAAAGGAAACCCGGATCCCTTCGCGGTTGTCGTCGGCAACCTTCCAGCCGTCCTTCGCCTCGGCATATTCCGTTAGCTCGGCAATAATACGCTCGCCGCAGGCTCTGAAATCCTTTTCTGTAATTTTATAGCGGATTTCTGTGCTTTCAAGCGGTTCTTTGAGCGCGGAGGTCAGCTCGTCAAGCTCCTTGCCCTCTTTTCTGAGCTGTGCCGCCTTGATGATGATTTTTGTGCAGAGATAGGCTCCGTCGTCAAGAAAATAGTTTTCGCGCATTGCGGCGTGACCTGAGGTTTCTATGGCAAGCGGACAGTTTATGCCGTTTTGGTTCAGTTCAATTGCCTTGTCAATAACATTTTTGTATCCTCTGCGATAGCGGTAATGCTTTCCGCCGAGGTCGTTTTCAATAAAATCCTTTAATCCGCTTGAAGTGATTGAGTCGGTAACGATCGTGCCGCCCTCGTTGCCCTCAAGCGCGATCGCCGCGGCAACGGCTACGAGCCTGTTACGGTTGATTTCGTTACCCTTGCTGTCAACAGCGCCGCCGCGATCTACGTCGGTATCGAAAATCACGCCCAAATCCGCCTTACTCTCGCGGACTGCCTCACAGATCGAAGCCATCGCAGCCGAATCCTCGGGGTTTGGAACATGATTCGGGAACATTCCGTCCGGGTCAAGATATCTGCTGCCATCGGTGTCTGCTCCGAGCACGGCAAGCACCTTGTCGGCATAAAATCCGCCTGCGCCGTTTCCTGCGTCAACAACGATCTTGAAGCCCTTGAGCGGATGCTCGTAGTCCTCGGCGGCAACCTCCTTTTTGATTTTTTCGCAAAGTCCATTTGCGTAGTCGGACATATAGTCAATGTCGGAAATTGTACCGCTGTCGGTTTCTTCGGGAGCTTTTCCGTCCTGAGCAAGCTCAAGAATCGCTTCGATATCGCTGCCCTCAAGACCGCCCTCGCGGGTAAAAAATTTCAGTCCGTTTCTGTTAAAGGGATGGTGGCTGGCGGTGATTTGAAGCGCGCCGTCGCAGCCGAGATCGACAGTCGTCATAAACATAGACGGAGTTGAAGCCAGTCCGCAGCGCAAAACCTCGGCTCCGCCGCGCTTGAAGCGCGAGGTTGTAACCTCCATAATGCGCGGACCCGAGATCCGGCTGTCTCTGCCGACCGAGATTTTCAGCTCGCACGGCTTTTTGCCAACCTTTTGCGCGAGCCACAGCAGAAAACCGTCTGCCATTGAAGCAACAACCTCGTCGGTAAGGTTGACGCTCTGTCCGCTGACTCCCTCGGAGGCTACTCCTCTGATGTCGGTTCCGCTTTTGAATTGCCTGTAAAAATCTTTTAGCATGTAAAATTACCTCTCTGTTTCAAAGCATTTTATATTAGGGCAATACCGCATGATTCAGGTGTGCGGATTGCGTAGTCAGATTTTTCGTCAGAATGTACAAATAATCAGTGTGCATACTGACGTATGGATACTGATTTTTGGGCAGTCTGACGGAAT
>CAJODI010000092.1 GCA_905233145.1 uncultured Ruminococcus sp.
TTTGCAAGACCAAGATATGGAATTTCCTTATCACCGCCGATGTCAAGCGTTCTTATAATCAGGGGCTTGCCCTTTAGAATCAGCGAAGCCTGCTTGTACGCCTCAAACTGCTCGTCCTCGGTGGGCAGAACGTTTCTGTCCATAAACAAAAATTCTGTACGGAAAAGTCCAACACCCTCGCCGTCGGCTTCAACCGCCTTTGTCGCGTCCTTGGGCGTTCCAATGTTACAAAACAGCTCGTATTCCGTGCCGTCAGCGCTTTCTGTTTTCTTTCCTCTGAAGCTTTCAAGCTCGCGTCTTTCGCGGAGAAAAGCCTCGCGCTTGGAGGTGTATTCGTCAACCTGAGCCTGCTCCGGAGCTGTCACAACCAAGCCCTGCGTACCGTCAACTATAATCAGCTCGTCGGACGAAAGCTGAGTTGCCGCGCTGGGAACGCTGAGAACAGCCGGGATCTCAAGAGCCCTCGCGAGAATAGCGGAGTGTGAGGTCTGACTGCCGGTCTCGGTCACGATACCGACAATGTTTTCTTTCTTTATACCTGCCGTCATAGAAGGCGTAAGCTCTCTGCAAACCAAAACCGTACCGGCAGGAGCGTCGCTGATTTTGACTTCCTTTACGCCGAGCAAAATTCCTAAAAGTCCGTCGCGGATATCTTTTACGTCAGTCGCCCTTTGCATTGTCAAATCATCGCCCGTCGCCGAAAACATGTCAATAAACATCTTGCAAATCTGTTCAACTGCCGCTTCCGCGCACTGACCTGATTTTATAAGTTTTTCGATTTCTCCACCCATAAACGGGTCTCGGATAATCGCTATATGACCCTCCAGAATTTCGGCTTCCTTGTCGCCGGTTGATTTTCTTATGGCGTCCGCCTGCTGCATGGTGTTGTCACAGAAAACGTCAATCGCGCTGTGAAAGCGTTCAAGCTCTGCGTCAACGTCGACAACCTCTTTTGGAGTATATTCAAGCGACTGTTCCGCTATCACCATTACTCTGCCGATACCGTAGCCCTCGGACGCTCCTATACCTTTTAACATCTGATTACCTCTTCGTAAAAATATTACTGTATAAGGATCTCCTATGCTTTGATTTCAACGTATTTAAAGCGTAACGCCTAAAAACGGATTACAAAGCCGGATATAGTACGTACACACCGGTACTATTCCCCAAGACCGCTTTCAATCATCTGAACGGCTTCTGCCAACGCTTCGTTTTCATCTGCTCCGCTTGCCACGATCTCAACCTCGCTTCCGCACTTGATGCAGGCAGCGATAATGTTAAGAAGGCTTTTTGCGTTATAGTCATTGCCGTTAAATTTGATTGTTACGTCGCTTGAATATTTAGCCATTGCGTTCGCAAATACCGAGGCCGGGCGCATATGGAACCCCTGTGCGTTCACCAGTGTTACTTTTTTTGATACCATGATAATTTACTCCTTTCAAATTTGAATATTGTATATTTAAAATAATTTTAAAATAATTTATGCTTTGTCAACAGGTTTTTTGAGTATGGTAAGCATAAGCATACCGATTACAGAACCGATGATCAGAGCGAGGAAATACATTAGCGGATTTCCGATTGTCGGAAGCACAAATATACCGCCGTGAGGCGCCATAAGAGTACAGCCAAACAACGCGGAAAGCGCGCCTGCCGCCGCCGAGCCAACAATACAGCTTGGAATAACCTGGAGCGGATGTCCCGCAGCGTATGGTATCGCGCCCTCGGTGATGAAGGAAAGACCCATGATGTAGTTTACGGGACCGTTCTTTCTCTCTTCCGGTGACCATCTGTTCTTGAAGAAGGTTGTTGAAAGCGCGATTGCGATTGGAGGAACCATACCACCTATCATAACCGCAGCCATGATCATGTAGGTTGCGTTGTTTGGTGAGTTTGCAAGCAGTCCTGCCGCTGTTACATATGCAGCCTTGTTAAACGGACCGCCCATATCAATTGCCATCATACCTGCAAGCAGTGCGCAAAGCGGAATAATCATTGCCGGGTTTTTGGACATTGCGGTAACGCCGTTTGTCATAGCTGTGTTAATAACACCCATAATCGGGTTTACAGCGCACATCATTACGCCGACAATTCCCAGTCCGGCAAGAGGATAAATCAAAACCGGCTTAATGCCTTCGAGCGCGTGAGGAAGATGTTCACACAGCTTTTCTACCATTTTGATTAACCAACCGGCAATAAAGCCTGCGAGCAGAGCGCCCAAAAATCCGGAAACAGACGTGCTGTCGCCGCCCGGAGCTGCAAAGGTCGCGCCGACCGCGGCAAGAGAGCCGCCTACAAAGCCGACAAGAAGTCCGGGACGGTCTGCAATGGACATTGAAATAAATCCGGCGAGGATCGGAAGCATGAAGCCAAAGGCAACGCCGCCTATAGACTTGAACCACGCTGCAACAGGAGTTGCCGAACCGAAGTTGCCGTCCTGGGGCGCGCCTGCCGCCGCGTCAATAAGGAAGGCTATGGCGATGAAAATACCACCGGCTACAACGAACGGAAGCATGTGTGATACGCCGTTCATCAGGTGCTTGTAAAGCTTTCTGCCAAAGCTGTCGCTTCCGTCTCCCGATGAAGTTGCCTCTGCCTTTTTGTCGGAATGAAAAACAGGAGCTTCTCCGTTTACAATCTTGTTGATAAGCTCCTCGGGCTTGTGAATTCCGTCGGCAACCTTTGTTGAATATACCGGCTTTCCGTCAAAACGAGCTGTGTCAACGTTCTTGTCGGCTGCAATAATAATACCGTCGCAGTTGGCGATTTCTTCGGCAGTCAGTACGTTCTTTGCGCCGCCCGAGCCGTTGGTTTCAACCTTAATGGTAATTCCCAGCTTGTCTCCTGCCTTTGCAAGAGCTTCCGCCGCCATATAGGTGTGGGCTATACCTGTGGGACACGCAGTTACAGCAAGCACGCGATAACCTGACTTTCCGCCGCTTCCGGGTGCCGCCTTAGGCTCATCGGGGAACTTCTCAGTTTCCTTTTCATCAATGATTCTCAGGAACTCATCAGGGCTTTTGGCAGCCTTGAGCTTTGCGGTAAAGCTTTCGTCCATGAGCATCTGCATCATACGCGCGAGCACCTCAAGATGAACGTCACCGTCGGTGGTTGCTGCAATCATAAAAATCAGCTTGCAGGGCGCGCCGTCGGGAGCTCCGTAGTCAACGCCTGACGGAACTGTAATTGCAGTAAGAGCAGGTGCCTTTACAGCCTCACTCTTAGCGTGCGGGATAGCAACCTCCATTCCTATTGCGGTTGTTCCCATTTCTTCTCTTGCCAAAATACCCTGTTTGTATGCAGCGGTATCCGAAAGGTTGCCGCATTTTTCGTGCAGAGCAACGAGCTTTTCAATGGCTTCCCCCTTGTCCTTAGGCTTAACGCCAAGAGAAATGCCTTCGCGCTTTAACAGATCGGTAATTCGCATAATAGTCCTCCTTTTTTTATAAGGCAACACCGCACAATTCATGGCGCACGCCTTGCTTGCATATTATTCCGTCAGACTGCCCAAAAATCAGTATCCATACGTCAGTATGCACACTGTGACGAAAAATCTGACTACGCAATCCGCGCACCAGAATTATGCGGTATTGCCATAAGAATATTTTAAATAAAGATTTACAATTTATTGTATTCAGCAGAATTCGGGAAATGCAGAATTGAATTTTTCCATAAGCTCATTAATTTTTTCTTTGGTTGCAAGTCCGCTCAAAAAAGCCGTTGCATTACCGCAAACGCTTCCGAGCTTAAGCGCATAGGAATAGTCTTTTTCTTTTTCATACCCTGCAACAAATCCTGCAACCATCGAATCGCCTGAGCCAACAGTGTTGATAACCTTTTCTTTGAGGACGCCTGCCTTGTGCTTAACGCCAAATTCGTCGATCAGCATTGCCCCGTCTCCGCCCAAGGATACAAGCACGTTTTTCGCGCCCATGCTCTGAAGCTCTCCGGCATATTTTTCGATTTGCTCCTCTGTTTTGACGTCGGTTTGAAAGATCTCGGAAAGCTCCTGACGATTAGGCTTGATTAGAAACGGTTTGTATTTCAGCGAATTTACAAGCAGTTTTTTTGTTGCGTCAACCACAATCCGAACGTCCTTATATTTAATGCGCTCCAGCATTCTTTCGTAGATATCGTCAGGCAGAGTGTTTGGAACGCTGCCTGCAATAATTATGGTGTCTCCGCTTGCGATTCGGTCAATTTTTTGCAGAAGCCTTTCCATTTCCATATCGTCAATATGGGGACCCTGACAATTGATTTCAGTTTCCTCGTCTGCCTTAATTTTAATGTTAATTCTGGATATACCATGTTTGAGCTTGATAAAATCAGTAATAATCCTGTCGTTCCTTATGCCCTTTTCAATCGCGTCGCCGGTAAAGCCTGCAACAAAACCATATGCAGTGCTGTCGAGGTCAAGCTCGGCAAGCACGCAGGAAACGTTGATTCCTTTGCCGCCGTAGTAGTATTCCTCACTTGTTGTACGGTTAGTTATTCCGTGAACAAAGCTGTCCAGACGAACAATATAATCGATTGAAGGATTAAGAGTTACGGTATAAATCACCTCATTACCTCCTTAATAATAGTTTCCTTTTCAAAAGTTCGGTCGGGCAGACGATCGGTAATAATGCAGCATTTTCTGAGTTGAGAAAACGTAACTGAATAAACCTGTCTGAATTTAGTATGATCCGAAATAACAAAGGGCATGTATGTGCGCTCAATTGCCGCTTCCTTCATCATCGCTTCCTCAATATCTGGAGTGGTAAAACCGGATTTCAGATCAATTCCATTTGTACCCATAAATGCTTTTGAAAAATTCAGTTTTTTTAGATTTGAAATTGCCTCCGCTCCGACCACTGCCTCTGTGACCGGCTTGATCTTTCCGCCTATGATATAGGTATTAAGACCTTTTTGAATCAGCTTTCTGGCGTGGGTAATTCCGTTGGTGACATATGTCGCTTTTTTTTCTTCAATAAAATCAATCAATCGCGAGGTTGTAGAACCCGAGTCAATATAAACAAAGTCTGAGCTGTTGATCAGGTTGGCGCAATATTCGGCAATATGCGTCTTTTCCTCGCTCATACGCTTTTCGCGTGAAGAAACAGAATCCTCAAAAGTGCCCGAATTCTGCCGCAAAGCTGTCGCCCCGCCAAAAACCTTACGAAGCTTTCCCATTTCGTCAAGCGCGGTCAAATCTCTTCTAATCGTTGATTCAGAGGTATTAAGCAACTGGGCAAGCTCAGAAACCGTAACAGCGTTTTTTTCATTTATTATATTTAAAATTGACTGATATCTTTCCTGAGTGAGCAAAATCATTCACCTCTTTACTTTATTATAACACCTAAATAATCAAAGTCAAGCAAATTCGTGTAATATTACTCAAATAAAATTATAAGATTTAAACTAATTTATATAATTTGTAAAAATGTACAAATTATTAAACTGCGTTTTGGTAATAATGCTTTGCAATTATTGCCGCACTGATAACAAGTAACATTTTTGGTTTTATTGAAAAAAGAAAAGCTCTCATAAGCCGCTTGAACGACTTATGAGAGCTTTAGTTTTGGTCGAGGTGACAAGATTCGAACTTGCGACCCCATCGTCCCGAACGATGTACGCTACCAAACTGCGCTACACCTCGATAAAAACAGCCCCGATTTTTCGAGGCTGATTGGCTGTGGAATAGGGATTCGAACCCCAACAAACAGAGTCAGAGTCTGTCGTGCTACCGTTACACTATTCCACATCATTTGTCTGCATTTATATGCAACGATATATATTATAGTGTAATTTCGTTTAAAAGTCAATAGTTTTTGCAAAAAAATAATATTTTTTTAATTTTTCAAAGAGAGTATATGTCAGCACCGAATTTGCTCGCTAAGTTTATATTTCGGATTTCATTTTGGAAAGCTTGACATTTATATGTACAAATGTTATCATAATCTTAAGAAAAAAGTTTAATTCTTCATGCATAGAATCAATTTACACTTCCTTAGTCTTACTATACTGCCCAAAAATCAGTATGCACACTGATTATTTGTACATTCTGACGAAAAATCTGACTACGCAATCCGCGCACCGGAATTATGCGGTATTGCCTTAGGTGTTTTAATGAATTCGAGGTAAAGATAGTATAATGAAAAAGTTTATTATTACATTCGCTGCAATTGCTTCGGCTGCGCTGTCTCTGTTAGTTTTTCCGGCGGCGGCAGCGCAAGGCAGCTATATTCTCGGTGACGCTGACGGAGACGGAAGCATTACAATCAGAGACGCTACAAAAGTACAAATGGTTTTGGCTGATTTGGAAAATGATCCCGATGGAATGGTAGAGCTGCGCACTGATTTCAAAGGAAGAGGACTGAACATCAACGCCGCTACAACTATTCAAAAATATCTTGTTTATTTACCTGTGGACTGCAATATCGGCGAAGTGATTTATATTGAAGAACCAACTACAGAACAAATCACGACCGTGCAGCCGACAACTGCCGAGCCTACAACGGTTCAGCTGACTACCATGACTTATGAGCTGCCGTTTATCCCCGCATGAGTTTATAGCTTTAATTTAAAATTTAAAACGATCGGAAAAAAGATTTAACTCTTTTTCCCGATCGTTTTTTTGAATGCTCCGGCGATTTAATGCCGCGAACAGTACATAGTTGAATTATCAGAGATTTATTTCCTTTTTTAAATCACAGACACCAGCACCGCAAATATTATAAAATCCTAGTAAATTACAAAATCTTTATCGACCTCGCCGAGTGCCGGATTTTTTGCTTCTCCCGAACTCATTTTTGCTTCCTCGGAAGCTGAAAACATCAAATCATCATCGTCAGGTTTTTGGTTCATTATATCGTCCGAAGAATCTATTTCGCTGATAGGAAGCATAAAGCTGACAGCTATTCCGACGTAGCCAAAGCAGTACAGCAACCTGCTGACAAGTGTATATTTCATGCTCAAATCAATGTTAGAATGGTATTTGAGAATCAAAACGCATTCCATTATTAAGCAAGCAACAAACAAAACAATAACTACAGACATCAAAGCTATTACAAGCTTTCTTTTTGAATTAAGCTTTTTGTTATGCCTGAATACCAGATAATAAAGCAACAAAAACAATTTTCCTGTTTGTGAAAAAACATACACGACAAAGTTCAGCACAGACGGAATATTTGAAGCATCCAGCCTGTATATCATTGCCGGAGCGTTAAGCAGCTTAAGTAAAAAAATTAATGACAGACCGGCAATCATTGTCACTGAACGGATTATTCTGAATGCCGGTTTGGGAATCAACGCTAAAAACGAGGCAACGGTTATTAACAGAACTGTACCGATTCCAAGAATTCTGCCGATTCTGTTTTCATTTATTTGGACAAGCAAATACAATTGATACACTATAAACAGCATAAAGAACAGCGCTGTCAAAAGATGTACCACGTTGCTTATCTTAGTATTCTTTAAATTTGATCCTTCCTCAGCCTTGTCTTTCTCGTCAAATTGTATTATCTCTTCGTCTGTAAAATCCAGCTTATTATTCATCAATCGCACCTATCTCTCTTAGTCTCTTTACCGCTTCGGCAACATCGGCTTGAATAATTTTTCTGTCGCCGTCAAAGCGGGCACATAATGTATCAACTATTTCAGTCTCGGTGGTATCGCGCGCCAGGCACTGAGCAATCGCCGAAAGAGTTTTGTTGCCCTGTACCAAGCCGTGAAAGCTCGCTTCCGCTGTAGGAACGATAACCGCCTGACCATCAAGATTATGGTGGATAAAATTATCATTTAGTTTCATAAATAACAGTCCTCAAAATTGCAACGTCGTCCATAAGACGACGGCTTATAAAATTGCTTTTATTAGGCTTGGATAATAAATAGCAAAGTGAACAAGAATCCATTCTTTTGTGCGTTTTGTCATTTATTAAAGAAACCGTGACTCGTGTTTTTGTTAAAAAACCTGCAAGGTCTTTTTTTCATTTTAACATAAAACGTATTATAATTCAAGTCAGCACAGCAAATTATTATGTGCAAAATATCCCGTATTTTTATGGCAATACCGCATTATTGCTGCATATTTCTGATATAGAATAACTATTGTGTTAAAAAATCCGCCTGCTCATTATGAACAGACGGATTTTTGAGATAGCAAAGCATAATTCAGGTGAGTGAATTGTGCGTTGTCGCCTTTAGGCATTCTTATTTTTGTAATCCTCCAGCGCCGCACGGATC
>CAJODI010000093.1 GCA_905233145.1 uncultured Ruminococcus sp.
TCCATCTTAGTTTGCAGCATTTTTCGGCTTACCTGTATTACCCACAGGCTTACCTATGTGCTGACACTATACACTTACCTATGTGCTGACCTAACATCTACCCGACCGAAACTCCACACTCCACACTCCACACTCCACACTAAAAAAACAGGTGCGAATGATGAACAAAAAGTTTGAGGACATAATCTCCGAGCAGGGCAAATTGGTCTATACAAATGTGGGCAACAGTATGTTTCCGCTGATCAAGCCGCGCGATTTGCTGGTTATCGAGGCAGTCAAAAAGCCGCTCAAGGTGGGCGACGTGCCGCTCTACAAGCGCGACAGCGGACAATATGTGCTTCACCGTATTGTCGAAATCGACAACGGCAAATATGTCATGAAGGGCGACAACCGAACCGAGGTCGAAAGGGAAGTTGCCGACAGACAAATTATCGGCGTGCTCACCGCGATTGTGAGAAACGGCAAGACCTTTGCCGTGGAAACTCCGCAGGAGCACACCGAGCGAATTTCACGCGATTTGGTCTATCTTGTCTCCTGCGCCGTCAGCGAAAAGGCTCCCGACAAAGCGCGGATCAAAGAAATGGACCTCAGCGAGGTCTACCGCTTGTCCGGCGCGCATATGCTGACCTCTGCCGTTGCCTTTGCGCTCGAAAAGACTATTCCCCTGCCGCACGCCTTTGACCAGAGCAAGAAAAAAGCAATTCGCAAAATCGCGCTGTTTGATATTGAGCGCGCCAAAATCACCCGTGAGCTGGAAAAGGCGGAGATTTGGTATATGCCGCTAAAGGGGATCGTGCTCAGGAATGATTATCCCAAGGCTTCCATGCGCGAAATGACCGACAACGATATTTTGGTTGATCCCTCGCGCATGAAGGACATAAGGACGATTATGGAGGGCTTGGGCTATACCTGCGACATGTATGAAAAGTACAACCATGATATATACTCAAAGCCTCCCACCCTGGAATTTGAAATCCACAAATCGCTTTTTTACGGCGACTATATGCCGCTTTTTGACGAATATTTTGCCGATATCAAAAGCAGACTAAAGCAAAACGGCTTTGCCTGCCGCATGAGCGACGAGGATTTTTATTTGTATTTTCTCAGCCACACCTACAAGCACTATTCACAGGGCGGTTCGGGCCTGCGCTCGTTGCTTGACGTCTATGTTTTTTTGCGCGCGCATCCCGATTTGAACAGAGAGTATCTGAACGCAGAGCTTGCAACGCTGGAAATCACCGACTTTGAACAAAAAATGCGCACCCTGTCTCAAAAGCTCTTCACCGGAGCCGAGCTGACCAATCAGGAGAAAAACATGCTTGATTACATGATCTCCTCCGGCTGCGCAGGCACTGATGAAAATTTGGAATACAACCATATGATGACGATTCTCGGCAGCGACGACAGCAAGGCTTCCAAACGCCGCTACCTGAAAAACAGGGTTTTCCTCTCGGGCGAAGCCCTGCAAAAGAACTATCCCTTTGTGGCAAAGCACAAGTCGCTCTATCCGCTGCTGCTCGTTTTTCGCCCCATAAAGGGCGCGATCACCCACCCAAAGGGTATTGTTGATGAATACAAAAGGGTCAAAAAATTCAAAAAAAGAAAAAACAATCATTAGTTTGGAGCTTCGGTCGGGCAGACAGAATTTGTTTAAAAAACACATGTGTTCCCGGCTGTATTTATGTTTTTATGTTCAGCGTTGCAGGGGCGCACACATGGGTGAGCCTTGAAAATCAAACAAGCTGATTATTCATCGGCACAGAGGGATCGTTCCTTCTGTGCTGTTTTTGTTGTAAATATTATCAAAAAATCGGAAAAACTATAACAAAAACAGTTGACAATACCGGTAAAATATTGTAAAATAAAAGTGAAGGAAAATAACCGGAAGAAGTTGTTTGCAACGTTCTGCAAAATCATTATTTATATTTTTAGTTAATAACAAATCTATAGATTCTTCTATAGAGTATTCAGTCCATGTATATTAAAAGGAGGGATTTTTATGAAAAAAATAAAAGTTTGCTTTTCTTTCTTGCTGGCAATTATGCTGGTATTAAGCAGTACGATTGTTTCTTACGCCTATCTTCCGGATTCTCCATCAGGACAGGTGTATAAGCTATTTAAAGCATACTACAAATCTGAGATTGGCGAAGATGCAAATGATGTTCATTGCTTTGATGAGATTTGTGGACCGGGTGGTTCGTCAGAACATTATCTTATTCATTTTGATTCAATAAATCCAGAAGAAAAACCATATTACAACCGCTTTGGCGATAAAGACGAGTATTTTGAATACAGCAAGATGACAAACAAACTTTATGAGTCGGGCTTTGCGGTATTCTACGGTAATCCTTTTTATACTAAGAATGCCAATAATATTGTATCGCTTCCGGAACTGTATGAGAAAGATCCCGACGCGATTGAGCTTATATTGAAAGAATATGAGAAAGGTGAGGGAATTTGGGAAGCTGTGAAAAAACATTGCTGGGGCAAGGTCGGCGACGCTGACGGAGATTTTGAAATCTCAATTTCCGACGCTACCGAGATTCAAAAGCACCTTGCCGATCTGACAACGCTTGAGGGCGTGAATCTCAGAGCTGCCGACATCGGCAACAAGGGCGCGCCAAGCATTTCTGACGCAACAAATATCCAGTACTACCTTGCAGGCTTTGTTGACAAGCTCTAACGCATTTGCCGGCATATGAAATCAAAAACTGAATAATCGCGGCGGCTTTCGTGAAAAATATCGCGGAAGCCGCTTTTTTAAATTGACAATTGAAAATGGAAAATGGAAAATTTCGGTCGGGCAGACAGAATTTGTTTTAAAAAACACCTTTGTTCCCGGATGTATTACTGTTGCAACAGGCAATACCGTATAATTCAGATGTGCGGTATTGCCTGATTTTTTAGTATTTTAAATAAGCTTTGATTTTTAATCACAGCAATTTGTCCATAAAAAATTTTTAAATCTAGCCAAATGTGGGTATATGTTAATAATGATTCTTTTTGGGCTTGTCATATTTGAAAAACAGTTGACATAGAATAAATAAATGCTATAATTTAATAAGGTACGTTCAATTGTAAATACCGGCGTTTTGTTGCCTTGGTTGCTTTAGGACAGAAAATGAGGAGTATATAAAATGGAAAAAAGGACGATCAGCTTTAGTCCCCCGGATATTTCTGAGCTTGAAATTGCAGAAGTATGCGAGGCGTTAAGATCCGGATGGATCACAACCGGTCCCAGAACAAAATTGCTGGAACGTCGTTTGGCGGCATTTGTTGAAACCGGAAAAACCGATATTGATTGCACCACAGAGCAGTCAATCGCCAAATACAGCAACAGAGTTGCCTGCCTAAATTCGGCAACCTCTGCCGAGGAGCTCAACCTGCGCGTGCTCGGCGTCAAAGAAGGCGACGAGGTTATTGTTCCTGCTTATACCTACACCTCAACAGCTTCCGCCGTTGTTCACTGCGGCGCGACGGTTAGGTTTGTTGACATCCAAAAGGACGGAGATCCTTTTTCTCATATGCCCGAGATGGATTACGAAAAGCTTGAACAGGCAATCACCCCCAAAACAAAAGCGATCGTTACCGTTGATCTCGGAGGTGTTGTCTGCGACTATGACAAGGTTTTTGAAATTGCGGAGAAGAAGAAGGGGCTTTTTTCTCCATTGGAATCCGACGGCACTCCGCTGGGCGATTTGTCCTCGCGTATTCAAAAGGCGATCGGTCGTGTTGCGGTGGTCAGCGACTCTGCTCACGCGCTGGGAGCCTCGCGAATCGTAAGCGTGACCGGAAAGGGAAGGCTTGAACAGCCCACACGCAAATACACCGGCGCAATTGCCGACTTTTCGAGCTTTAGCTTCCACGCGGTAAAGAACTTTACGACCGCCGAGGGCGGAGCCTCTACATGGCTTCCGCTGGAGGGAATCGCTGACAGCGAGATTTATGACATGTTCCAGCTGCTTTCACTTCACGGACAGAGCAAGGACGCTCTTTCCAAAGAGCAAAACAGCTCTTGGGAATACGACATTGTGGGCGCGTGGTACAAATATAACATGACCGATATTATGGCGGCAATCGGTCTAAAGCAGCTCGACAGATATTTGGGCTTGCTAAAGCGCAGAGACGAAATCCTGAAAAAATATGACGCTGTGTGCGACAGCCTCGGAATTTCTCATATGGTTCATCATACAGACAAAATGACTTCCTCACGTCATTTGTATCTGATCCGTATTCCCGGAATAGGTGAAGAAACAAGAAACCTTATGATGGATAAGCTGGCTGAGCTCGGCGTGGCTACCAACGTTCACTACAAGCCCCTGCCCATGATGACGGCATACGGCGCGGACTGCGGCGAATTTCCAAACGCCTATGATTATTTTCATAATCTGATAACTCTGCCGTTTCACACCCTGCTTTCCGACGAGGATGTTGACTATGTGTGCGAATGTCTGAGCAAGGTGACAAAAGATGTATTAGGATAACAGTCGGTGCTGATTTGATACATAATTGCTGCGGCTGTCATAAATAAATACATACAAAGACGATCTCAGCGGACAAAGCTCCGCGGGGATCGTCTTTTTTTATAGGCAATGCCGCATAATTCCGGTGCGCGGATTGCGTAGTCAGATTTTTCGTCAGAATGTACAAATAATCAGTGTGCATACTGATTTTTGGGCAGTCTGACGGAATAAGCGCCATGAATTGTGCGGTGTTGCCTATACTGTTTTATTTTCTGTTTAAAAGCGGTTGATACGGAAATACGATAAACACTCTAATGCATATATGTAATAATGAACAAACACACAACTATTTAACTATATTTACAACGCTGATTTTTTGTCGCGTGATGTGAAAAAAATATAAAAACAAAAGCGAAAAACAAATTAATATATTAAATATCACCTAACATACAAATAAAAAATTGTATATTTAGCAAATGGATTTTTATGTTAAAAGATGTTATAATCATTTTGTTCACAAAAGCGGCGCGTCATGCTGCTTTGGAATAATGATTTTATTAAAAAGGAGGACTCCATATGCAAAAATTCAAAAGCTCGAAAAAACTCATAAGCCTTGTGCTTGCTTGTTGTTATGCTTGTGCTTTCTACCGTTGTTATCGGCGCTAATGCCGCAAGCAACGTTAAGATAGCCTTTACCAACAACAAGGGCTGGAGCAATGTTTACGTTTACGCATGGGACAGCAACGAAAACTCAATTATGGGCGACTGGCCGGGAACTCGGATTACAGACTCGGCTCAAAACGAAATGGGTGAGACGGTATTTTATACTGAGATTCCCTCAAATACCGCCGGACTTGTTTTTTGCGAGGGCGCAAACGGTCAGCAAACCGTTGATATCAACTTCAGCGGACAGCCCACCGGCTGGTATATGACTAACAAGAGCGGAAATACCTGGCAGGTAGCAACCTGGAACTATAACCCGGACGGTCAGACTCAGA
>CAJODI010000094.1 GCA_905233145.1 uncultured Ruminococcus sp.
CAGACAGACGGCAAGTGGAACGTAGGCACATGGGATCTCGGCGATCAGCCTGTTGATCCTCCTGTAGTAGAGACAACAACAAAGAAAACCGAGCCTGTTGTGGAAACCACAACCCAAAAGACAACCGGTTCATCAAGAGTTGTATTTACAAACAACCAGAACTGGAACACAGTTTACGCTTACGGCTGGACTTCAAGCGAACAGTCAACCCTAGGCGACTGGCCCGGAACAGCCATGACAAAGATCGGCGACAACGGAATGGGCAGCGACAACTATGAGATCACAGTTCCCGCGAATACCGCATACATCATCTTTACAGACGGCAGAAACCAGACAGTTGATATTCCCTGCCAAACAGGCAAAGGCTACTATCTGACAACCCAGACAAACGGAAATTGGAACGTAGACACATGGGATCTCGGCGATCAGCCTGTTGATACTACAGTAGCAGAGACAACAACACCGCCCGTTGAGCTTTCGGACACTCCCGTTTATTTCCGTCCAAACGCAAACTGGGCTTCCGGCAATGTAAAATATGCAATGTATTCTTACGTTTACCATGCAGCAGGCTCGGGCTGGACAGAACTTACTCCTCAGGCAGACGGCACATTTATCGGATATCCTGTTAAATATGCTTACTATGTGTATTTTGCAAGATTCGACGCAAATACAACTGAATACAGCTTTGATAACGCGCTCAATCAAACAACTGGTTCACATCCGTCCGGCGGTATGGTATACACTCTCTACGATGATTCATGGACAGAGGGTGAATGGCTAGCATATTCTGCAGAAGAGACCACAACCAAAAAGACAACCGGTTCATCAAGAGTTGTATTCACAAACAACCAGAACTGGAACACAGTTTACGCTTACGGCTGGACTTCAAGCGAACAGTCAACCCTCGGCGACTGGCCCGGAACAGCCATGACAAAGATCGGCGACAACGGCATGGGCAGTGACAACTACGAGATCACAGTTCCTGCAAATACCGCATACATCATCTTTACAGACGGCAGAAATCAAACAGTTGATATTCCGTGTCAGACAGGCACAGGCTACTATCCCACAAACCAGACAGACGGCAAGTGGAACGTAGGCACATGGGATCTCGGCGATCAGCCTGTTGATCCTCCTGTAGTAGAGACAACAACAAAGAAAACCGAGCCTGTTGTATTCACAAATAACCAGCACTGGAACACAGTTTATGCTTACGGTTGGACTTCAAGCGAACAGTCGACCCTCGGCAATTGGCCCGGAACACCGATGACAAAGATCGGCGACAACGGCATGGGCAGCGACAACTATGAGATTATAGTTCCTGCAAATACCGCGTTTATCATCTTTACAGACGGCAGTAGCCAGACAGTTGATATTCCGTGTCAGACAGGTAAGGGCTACTATCCCACAACCCAGACAGATGGTAAGTGGAACGTAGGCACATGGGATCTCGAGGTACAGCAGGGCACAGAAGAACCCACAACTCAGCAGGGTCAGATTGAGCTTACAGATCCTGAGATTCCGGAACAGACAACTTCACCTGTTGTTGGTTCGGAAGTTTATGACCCATCACGCACAATAAGAACATATTCAATCTCACTCGCTGATGCTATTGGTATGACCTTCAGAGTATTGAAGACTACTGTTGCAGACCTTGACAATCCATACGTAGTAGTAGAAATGAATGGTGAAAAGACTGTCATTGATACATACACAGAGGATTCTTCAAGAGGTGAGTATCTCTTCAAGTTCAACAAGATTTATCCGCAGAATCTTGCTGATGATGTTACAGCAACAGTTTACGGTATGAAGAACGGCACGCTCTATTATGGTCCCGAATACACAAAGAGTGTAAAGGGCTATGTTGAGAATCAACTTTCAAAATCTGCAGTTGCCAACAATGTACCAATGCGCAAGCTTCTTGTAAGCCTTCTTAACTATGGCGCAGAGACTCAGCGGTATATCAACTATAATACAGACAATCTTGCAACCTCAGGCTTGACTAACGAGCAAAAGAACTGGGGCGAGACAAACTACGGCACCCTCGTAAACGTTAAAAACTATAACTACGAGACATATCCGGGCACAACCAGCACATGGAAGAGTGCGAGCCTCGTTCTCGGAAGCACCGTAGAAATCAAGACCAGATTCACAGCCGGCGACGTTGCAAACAAGAAGATACGCGTTGAGATCAACGGAGCATATGAGGACTTTGGTCCGGAAACTATCATTGATGAAGGTAACGGAACATATGCATTCTCATATGCAGGCGTATACGCTAACGCTATGAACGAGACTGTTAAATTCACAGTAATGGAGAACGGCAAACCTGTCAGCAGCGCTATGACATACAGTATCGCTTCCTACGCAAGCAATTACGTTAATTCTACTCAGTATCCGACTCTTGCGTCTCTTCTCAGAGCTATGATGTGCTACGGAAAGGCAGCAGAATCATTCGGATAATTATGACGTTAATATCTGACTGCGGTTTACCATCGGTTGTAATTAACTAAAAATCTAACTCCCCCACACCCTTGCGTGTCGGGGGAGTTTTTTGATCCGAGCAGAAAGCTCGGCACAAATCCGGACTACGGCAGCCCGAAAATACTTATAATATAAAAATCACGTTTTTTGATCCGAGCAGAAAGCCCGGCACAAATCCGGACCACGGCAGCTCGAAAATGCTTAGATATAAAGGCAACACCGCACAATTCATGGTGCACGCCTTGCTTGCATATTATTCCGTCAGACTGCCCAAAAATCAGTATCCATACGTCAGTATGCACACTGATCCGCGCACCAGAATTATGCGGTATTGCCTTAAAATTACTTTAAAAAATAATATGTAAAATTGCGCCATATATGCAAATTTGAATACAAAAATCAGTGTAGATTGAACAATTTCTCTTTACAATTGTACTTTTATATGCTAAAATTTTAGTGTATAAAACTGAGGCTTGAAAAAGCAAGCCTAAATATTGGAGAGATTGTAATGAACTCGAAGTTAAAAAACGACGCTACCGATTTTTTGTTTGACGCGATTCTTTCGCTCGAAAACAAGGAGGAGTGCTACAGATTTTTTGAGGACCTGTGTACCAGCGCAGAGCTTAAAGCTATGTCTCAGCGGCTTGTTGTTGCCAAAATGCTTGCCGAAAAAAAGGTATATACCGAAATTGTCAAAGAAACAGGAGCTTCAACAGCAACAATCAGCCGTGTAAAGCGCGCCCTATTTGATAACGACACCTACGGCTATACCCTGGCTCTCGAAAAGCTTTCCGAAAAGGAAGCTGACTGATGGACAGCTACAGCTCTTTTGCCGAATACTACAATAGCTTGATGACAGACGCAGGCTACGCAGAACGATGTGCATATATTCTTGAATTGCTCAAAAGGCACAATCATCTTCCGGGGCTGACGCTTGACCTCGCGTGCGGAACAGGCAGCCTGACGCGCGAGCTTTTCAAAAGCGGCGTTGACGTCTATGGCGTTGATGCAAGCGAAGAAATGCTTGCCGAAGCAATGCGGCTGTCATGCGAAGAAGGGATGAATATACTCTACCTCAGGCAAAAAATGCAGGAGCTTGATTTGTATGGCACGGTCGATACCTGCATATGTACGCTTGACAGCATCAATCACCTTACCAATCCTCAGGATGTTGCCGCGGCGTTTGACAGAGTAGGACTTTTTATGAACAAAGACGGCCTGTTCGTTTTTGATGTCAACACAATTTACAAGCACAGAGAGGTGCTTGCCGACAATGCATTTGTTTTTGAAAACGATAACGTTTTTTGTGTGTGGCAAAATACACCGCTCGACGATGATATCACCGAAATCAGTCTGGATTTTTTTGAAGAGGACAACGGCGTTTATTATCGCAGCAGCGAATGCTTTTGCGAGCGTGCGTATTCCGACGAAGCAATTAGGGAAATGCTCACCCGGGCAGGCTTTGTGGTAGAAGCAGTCTACGGTGATCTTAGCTTTGAAGATCCGCGTTCAGACGAGCAAAGGGCAATTTACGTTGCGAGAATGAAGAACCCGCGCAACAGAGAGGCATGAAAGGATAGAAATATGGACAAAATAATCCGTTGTATAACAAGCGACGGCGCAGTTATGGCTGCGGCAATTGACGCATCCGACATTGTTTTCACAGCAAAAAAGCTTCACGGACTTTCGCGCAGCGCAACAGCCGCTTTGGGAAGACTGCTTTGCGCAACTTCAATAATGGGCGCAATGCTCAAGCAAAAGGACGCTTTTGTTAATATTCAGGTGCGCGGCGGAGGAGAACTCGGAGCTCTTGTTACGGTAGGCGACAGCAAGGGCAATGTCAGAGGCTATGTAGGGAACAGCGGCTGTCCAACAGAGTATTACCCTAACGGAAAGATTAACGTTGCAAAAGCAGTTGGCAGCAGCGGAACGTTGAGTGTAATGCGCGACTATGGCTCGGGCGAGCCGTATATCGGACAGGTGGAATTGGTCAGCGGAGAAATTGCCGAGGATATCACCAATTACTATGCAGTAAGCGAGCAGATTCCAACGGTGTGCGCCTTGGGCGTGCTGATTAACAGAGACGACGGTGAAGTTATGCTTGCCGGTGGATTGCTGATTCAGCTATTGCCCGGTGCAGATGATAATACAATTGAAAAAATTGAACAAAATGTGTCAAAGCTCGAGCCTGTTACAACTATGCTGGCAAAAGGAATGACCATTCTCGAAATCTGCAAAACCGCGCTTGAAGGCTTTGAGGTCGAGGTTTTGGACGAAATGCCGGTAAATTATGTTTGCGGCTGTTCAAGAGAAAAGCTCGAAAGATATTTCATAACCATGAGCGACGATGATTTGCGCGAGATGATTACCGAAAAAGGCGAGGCAGAGGCAGTTTGCAGCTTCTGCAATAAAAAATACACCTTTTCGCGCGAGGATATCGAAAACCTGATTGTTCAAAAGAACGCTTCAGATGAAACAAAAACTCAGTCATAATTCATATTGCGTAAAATAGAAAAAACCAAAAGATAAAATTAAAAAAAGTGTTGACAAATCGTTTTCGATGTAGTATAATAATACACGTCGCTGAGAGATACGGCAACATACTTGAGCGACAAAGGCATGTGGGAGCATAGCTCAGCTGGGAGAGCATCTGCCTTACAAGCAGAGGGTCACAGGTTCGAGCCCTGTTGTTCCCACCACTTTGGCCCGGTAGTTCAGTTGGTTAGAACGCTAGCCTGTCACGCTAGAGGTCGACGGTTCGAGCCCGTTCCGGGTCGCCATTTTTGCCTCTGTAGCTCAGTCGGTAGAGCAGGGGACTGAAAATCCCCGTGTCGATGGTTCGATTCCGTCCGGAGGCACCAAAAATATGCGGATGTAGCTCATCTGGTAGAGCGCCACCTTGCCAAGGTGGAGGTAGCGGGTTCGAGCCCCGTCATCCGCTCCACTTAAAAGGCACTCATTAGGAGTGCTTTTTTCTTTGTATAAATTCTGGCTCTTTGTCAATAGTTGGGGTAAACCCGGAAAAACAGAATAAGAGAATAAGGCAAGCGATGGCTGAAAAAGCTGTCGCTTGTTTGCATATTAAGCAAACTGATTAGAAAAGATATGAAGAATACGATTGCGGAATCAGTAAAAAGTTTTGAAAGCCAAAGGAGTTTCTTTCAAAAAACAGAAAAACATTAGCGGCTGATTGTGCGGTGCTGCCTTTAAATTTTCCCTGCTTCCAACGCGTTGTAAAATTCCCGGAAGCTGCCGTTGCTGTATGCCGAAATATCCGCGCCGCTTCTGTTAATCAGGCAATCGGTAATCAAAAAGGCGTCAAAGCCAATTTTTTTTGAGCACATATCCTCGTCAACATCGTTGCCGATCATAATGCTTTCTTCGGGATTTATACCGCATTTGGAACAAATTTCCTCATAATAGCTCAGGTTTGGCTTGCAAAACGCAGAGTTGTCATAAACCGTGATGTATTCAAAATCCTCCGGGTCAAGTCCTGCCCAGCGAATCCTCGCGTGAGTTGCGGCGGAAGGAAAAACCGGATTTGTCGCAACGATCACTCTGCCGCCGTTTTGTCTAATTTTTTCAACGCTTTTGAGCGCGAGCGGATTAACTCCCGTTGCTCGTCGCGCGGCGGCAAACTCATTTTGGTAGTAGCTGTCAAAATGCTCTGAAAATTCAAGCAGATCCATGCCGGCGGTTTTTGACGCCGTTTCCCAAAAAACATCATAATTCAGTCTGGTTCCGTCGTTTGAAAGCATCGCGTGAGTTCCGTTCCAAACCGAGTTTACCAAAAGCTCGGGCTGAATTTTCAAAACCGGTACAAGAGATTTGCACAGGGATTGAAGATACAGCTCAACAAACGACTTTGTGTCCGGCATGGGGAGCAAGGTGCCGTCAAGATCAAAAAGGTAATTTTTATGCATATTTTTTTCTCCGTAAATCCTTATCTTCTTATTTTGTAATCATTATAAAGCAAACGGAGATTTTTTTCAAGACCGTTTGCAAGCGGTGGTGTTTTGTATTATAATTATTGTATTACCTTATAACACTGCAAAACGGAGTGATTTTAATGAAGCTTGTTCTTACCGACGCCCAGACGGTTTTGGATGATATTGTGAACGCCGACTGCCTCAAAGAATTCGGCGAGGTTGAGCAGTTCGGTCTGCTGAAATACACCGAGGTCGCCGAGGCTATTGCCGACGCGGATATAGTTGTCTGCAACAAAACTCTTTTGGATAAAACCACCCTCGCGCTTGCAAAAAACCTGAAATATATCGGGCTTTTTGCAACGGGCTACAACAATATTGATATCGAGCTCTGCGCAAAAAGGGGAATAACCGTCTGCAACGCCGGTTCGTACTCAACAAGCGCGGTGGCTCAGCACACCTTCGCGCTGATTTTGGAGCACACGAACAACACCTCGCGCTACAACAAGTTTGTTCAGGACGGACTTTGGAAGCGCAGCAAGACCTTTTCGCCGTTTGTATATCCGCTCACCGAGCTTGCCGGAAAAACACTCGGGATCGTAGGGCTCGGCAATATCGGCAAGGCGGTCGCAGGTATTGCGGCAGCGTTTGGCATGAAGGTACTTGCCCACAGCCGCACGCCGAAAAATGCTCCCGGCGTTGAAGAGGTCGGCTTTGACGAACTGCTTGAGCGAAGCGATATCGTGAGCGTTCACTGTCCGCTAAACGCCGATTCTCAGGGGATTTTTAACAGAGAAG
>CAJODI010000095.1:0-5854 GCA_905233145.1 uncultured Ruminococcus sp.
TGCCAGCTTTTTGTTGTAATAAAAAGCATAGCTACCAATTGTTTTAAGGTTTGCACCAAAGGTCACGCTTTGAAGTTGGCTTTCATAGTAATCGCCCCAAGTTCCGTGACTATATGGTGAAAAAGCATTATTTCCGATTGTTTCAAGGCTATCCGGAAAATTAAGCTCGGTAATAACCGTTCTTGCAAACGAACATTCGCCGATTGACTTTACGGCATCGCCGAAATCAACGCTTGAAAGCTTTGTACAATTCGCGAACGCATATTCGCAGATTGTCTCGATGTTTTTGCCCATTATTACGGATGTGATCGAGCTGCCCTGGAAAGCGTTCGGTCCGATTGAGGTTACCTTTTTACCGTCGATGGTATCCGGGATAACGATCTCGTCGGAATCTAGCTTGCAGCTCATGATTCTGACCTTGGTATACTCGTCTGTGAGAGTATACGTAAAGTCGTCGTTTTCGTAGATTTCCGGGTCTGCGCCTGCCAATTCGGAAATTGCCTCAGCCGCATGAACGTATGTCGAGTGGAAAAGCTCACTCGGCAGTACCGTCAGCATACTGAACACAATCATAAAAGCAAGCACAAAGGAAATCGATCTTTTGAGTGTTTTTTTCATGTCTCCTGCCCTTTCTCAGATGATTTTTATATTTTAGATTACTCCAAATATATACATTATTTCACCATAAATAATACAAGACTATTCACTTTTTGTCAATAAAAACATATGAAATTTTGCAACATTGTCAAAATTGCATACATATTGCATTTTTTTGCCGCAGGATAATGTTTATATAAACATATAACACAAAATCCGCGCCGAATTGTCATAAGAAATCCGGCGCGGATATTTTAGCATAATATTATCTTGTTTGTATTTTGGATGTTAAGCAGAAAGAAAAACTCTAAAAATCATTAAAAAGAAAGTCCGCCCAGTAATACTGGCTCATGTATTCGTTTGCGTAGGCGTTTACCGCGCCTGCGTCAAGCTCGGCAAAGCGATAGTAATCACAGTCGAGCGTATCGACGTTGACCGAAATGCTGTTGTAGCTTTTGTTCACCGCGCCCTCTGCGCCCACCTTTTTGAGCGCGCGCATCATCGAGCTGGTAAGCTGCTGCAAATAGCCCTGCTGCTTTTTGTCATATGGCTCGTCCTCAAATAGTGCGGCAGCGATTTCCTTTATTGTACACGAGCTTCCGTGGCGGTGCACAAGATAGGCAAAAATCTCCTTGCTCTTGCTTCTGTCAAAATGAAGCGGCTTGCCGTCTGGGGTAAAAACGTCAAAATTGCCGAAGCACTGCACCCTGAGCAAAACATTCTTCTTAGGAACGATCGGAAATCTGAGCACGCTCAGCTCCTCTTCAACCGCCTCCTTGGTGACCGGCTTCATAATATATCCGCTTGCGCGAAGCTGCATTGCGTCGCCCATGTATTCGGAAAAGCCTGTGACAAAAATTATATTCATCTTTGGATTTACCGCCTTGAGCTCCTTGGCAAGCTCAACGCCTGTCATTCCGCTCATATGGATATCAAGAAACGCAACGTCGCAGCCGTCCTTTTTTGCAGCCTCGAGCAGATCCTCCGGCTCGTCAAAGCCCTCGATTTCGGCATCGGGCTTTGCCTCGCTTATCGTCATCTCCAGCATTTGCAGCATAAGAGGCTCGTCGTCTACACACAAAATTTTCATTATTTTTCCTCCTGTTTTAATTTTCGTTACGATTTGAACAAAACTGCTTTTCCGTTTGCTCAGCTGTTCTGATTTGAATCACTGTCAGGGTCAGGTCTCTTGCCGTTGGCTTTTGGTATTCTTACCGTTGCGACCGTTCCCTCACCGATAACGCTGTTGATCTCAACCTCGGCATTGCACATTTCCTTTAACCTTGTGCGGATATTTTCCATTCCTATATGCGATCTGCCGTCGTTTTTGACCTCGTTCACGTCAAAGCCTGTTCCGTCATCCGAAACAATAACCTCGTAGTGCTTATCAGTTTCGCGCGTGGCAATTGTCAGAGTGCCGCCGCCGCGTTTTTTGCTGATACCGTGCTTGACCGCGTTTTCGGCAAGCGGCTGAATGCTGAGCTGAGGAAGCACAAAATCCGTGGTCTGTATGTCATAAACAATGTTCAGCTTTTTGCCGAAGCGAAGCTTTTCGATATAGAGATACTTCTTTAGATGCTCAAGCTCCTGCTCAAACGGAACAGGCTCCTTTTGCTTGAGCGAATCCATGTTGCTGCGCAGATATTGCGAAAAGGTTATGGTCGCCTGATATGCCGTTTCGGGGTCAAGCTTGCAAAGCATTGCGATCGACGAAAGAGCGTTGTACATAAAATGCGGCTGAATCTGGCTGACCATAACGCTTACCTCCGCCTCGTACAGCTCCTTTTGCATTTTTTGATAGCGTATCGAAGCATCGTACTGTTTTCTCAGCCTTATTACAGAACGAACAAGCTGATAGATCATTGTAATGGCTATTCCGAAATAATAAAAATCAATGGACGTAAACTGGATATAATGATTTGCGGCGTCTATAATCACGCAGACCGCAATAGGTATCCACGAAAGCAAAAGCCCGTAGTCCACATGCTTTGTGCAAACCTCTATACACAGCAGCACAGCCATTATTACCGTGCAGAGCGCGGTGTATAAATACATATACATCGAGGTGGAGTGAAGGTCTGCTATTCCGTGAAAATGCAGCGCGGTAAAGGTAAACATCAGCAAAAAGAATATCGTGGCAATGATGTTGCCTATCATTCGCGAAATATGGTTGGTCAGGTTGGATTTGAGGTAGATAATAATTGAAATTATGAAGAAATAATTCGTCATTTTTTCAATTATCAGACACACAACCGAATCCATGATCCACATATTCATAAAGCTGCTCACGCTTCCGACAAGCATAAACAGTCCCCAGAAAAAGCAAACCGCTCCAAAGGCAAAGTATCTGTAGTCGATTTTGCCCATGATAAAGCCGACTATAGGAAAGAAAAACAAGCCGAAAAAGCATACCAGCACAAAAACGAACACCCACGGCATCTTGTAAAAAAACTGCATGTAACTTCCGTTTGACTCGCTTATCAGGCAACTTAGGCAGTCGCCGAGCTCCGCCTTGGGAAGCTCATAGGGATATTCTACCTCAAGGATGACAGTCTCATCCATCTCCATCTTGTCCCATTCTTCTGTATTTACCGTGAATTGAGAAACATAATAGCCCGGAGAGCTTCTGTGGCAGGAAACATAGTAATCTATTCCCAGAACCTCGGACACATACTCGTCATAGGACAATACCTTTCCTTCAAAGTCTTCACCCTGCGAATACTCCAGATATCCGTCATACAATTCCTCCGCACTGATATAAGTGTATTCCGAAAGTATCGTGCCGTCGGATTTCTTAAGCGTATACCAAACGTTTTTGGAGGATATTGTAATCGTTTTCATGTAAAATGCACTTTCCTTTAGAGTGCCCTTTACCACAGCCTTGTGAAACGTATCCTTGATATCTCCGTTTTCGTTGACCGGCTTCCAGTCGCCGCCGTCAATTGAATACATTCCGTCGATACAAACCGGCATTTTCATGGTGAAATCCATATTATAAGAATAATTTGCCGCTAAAAAAGCCAGCATGATTCCGCTCAACAGCACCAGCGCCATAACCGTAATAGATATTTTTTTACTTTGAAGCTTTTTAATCATAGTTACACGTCTATTCAATCCAGAGGCAAAACCGCACACTTTATCTGCGCGGCTAATACCTGCGTTTCAAAAGGTTTTTCCGAACACAAAGGTTGGACCTAACGGGTATATGGCGGACACCCGAAAGAATCCGCCATAGCTTTTATTGTAGGCAACACCGCACAATTCATGGCGCACGCCTTGCTTGCATATTATTCCGTCAGACTGCCCAAAAATCAGTATCCATACGTCAGTATGCACACTGATTATCTGACTACGCAATCCGCGCACCAGAATTATGCGGTATTGCCTGTATTATTTTTGCTGTTGATCAACCCCGGAGAAGGAGAAGCGCGTTAAAATCATTTTACGTCCCGGCTTCCGAACACCTTGTATGTCAGCGCAAGGAAGATTACCGAGCATACAACCGATACGATAACTGTATTGATAACCGCTGTGTTCGCTCCGACATTGACTGTGTTGATCAGTGTATCGGGCATAAACTCCCCAAGGTCAAAGCTCTCTGTATGGAAAATGGTTTTGATTCCCTGATTAAGACCCATATACGCAAGTCCAAGCGCGCCTGTTCCGAAAATCACGCCGACGATGCTTGCAACGTTTTTATTTTTGATACCCATTGTAATGAACAACAGGATCGAGCAAATCGCCATGCTCAGCATCCACTTGAGCAAAATTGTTACAATTGCCGCAAGAATTTGTCCGTCGGACGTAATATGTATCAAGCCCGTTGCCGAAAGAATAAGGTATCCTGCCACATTGGTTGCCGCGCCCACAAACAGGAAAATAAGATTGTGAATTCCGATTACAATAAACTTTGAAAAAATCAGGTCTGTTTTTCTGTGGAGCTGACCCGCGATATTTTTTATATATCCGTTGGCGATATCTGCATATGAAAAACTGACCATAGATATAAACATCGGTAAGATGAATAGTGAAATATAGAAAGGATCAATAATGGCGTTGCATAAATCATAACCCTGAAAAATACCTGCTCCGCCCAGGAAAAAGCTTCCGGCTATAGTAAAGAGAACATTAAGCAATATATTGAACACTCCGACTACCGAAAGTGAAATTATAAACACCGGAGAATGAAACAATCTCCTTAGATCCATTTTGATTAAATTAGCCATTATGCTCACCTCCTGTTACGCTGAGATAATAATCCTCAAGCGAAACGTTCTTTATAAATATTTCATTAACCGCGATATTGCTGTTTACAAGCTCCTTGTTAATTTGAGCTGTATCGTGAATTGCATTTTCAATTCTTACAAAGCCCTCGCCGTCGATTTTGACGTCAGAGTAGCCAAGCTTTTTGACAACCGAAATCACACGTTCGTTGTCGTCGGTTTTAACAGTTACATACTGTCCGCAGCGGTCGGAAAGCTCCTCTGTGGTGAATTCGTCAACAAGTCTGCCCTCGTGAATAATTCCGTAGGAGTCCGCAAGCTTGTTTAGCTCGTCAAGAATGTGGCTTGAAATCATGATTGTGATTCCCTTTTCTTTCTTGAGCTGTTCAAGCGTATGCCTGACCTCAACAATGCCCTGAGGGTCAAGGCCGTTGATCGGCTCATCAAGCACGATCATCTTCGGGTCGCCCACAAGCGCAAGCGCGATGCCGAGTCGCTGACGCATACCAAGCGAAAATGAACCGGCGTTTTTTTTGCCTGTGTTTTCAAGTCCGACGGTGAGCAAAAGCTTGTCTATGTAAGACTGCTTGTTGCAGCCCATTGCAATGCATTTGAGCCTGAGGTTTTCCTCCGCCGACATGTTCGGATATATTCCGGGGCTTTCTATCAGCACGCCTACGCCGAATTTGTTCTCGCCGTGGAGCTGATAGCTGCCGCTTGTTGCCTTTGAAAGTCCGCTGATTACGCGCATAACCGTGGTTTTACCCGCGCCGTTACGCCCAATCAGACCATAAATCTCACCCTCGCGGACATGAATATTAATATCCTTTGCCGCGTCCTTTTTGCCATAGGTTTTGGTGAGGTTTTGGGTTGTCAAAATGTAATTCATAAAATGTCCTCCTCATTTTTTAAGGCAATACCGCATAATTCAGGTGTACGGATTGCGCAGTCAGATTTTTCGTCAGAATGTTCAAATAATCAGTTCGCATACTGACGTATGAGGACTGATTTTTGGGCAGTCTGACGGAATAATA
>CAJODI010000095.1:5874-13142 GCA_905233145.1 uncultured Ruminococcus sp.
TACGGATTGCGCAGTCAGATTTTTCGTCAGAATGTTCAAATAATCAGTTCGCATACTGACGTATGAGGACTGATTTTTGGGCAGTCTGACGGAATAATACGCAAGCAAGGCGTGCGCCGCGAATTGTGCGGTGTTGCCTTAATGTTCTGTTTTGTTTGTTTTGCAATATTATCTTATCATACAGACTATGACAGAACTGTTACAAAAAACAGGCTGTTTTATAAAAAATTAATTTATTATTGTATTATACAATATAATTCGTCAAAAGTCACTACTTTATTTTTGTACAAAACAAGTTAAAATACCGCATAATTCAGGTGTGCGGATCGCGCAGTAAGATTTTTCGTCAGAGTGTTCAATAATCAGTATGTTCAATCCGCTCACCCGAAATATGCGGTATTGCCTATAGCCTTAACAGCGCTGAAATAGCCTCCGCAAAAATTAATCCAAAGCTTGCTTTCTCAACCGTTTCGGCTGCGGTGATGTCAAACTCGAGCGTTTCGTCTGCTGCTGTAAAAGTCAGCTTGCCAACACACTGTCCCTTTTCTACAGGAGCCTCAAGCTCGTCGGAAACGGTAATTTCCGAGGTTATCTCGGTGCCTGAGCCTTTGTCGATGAGAACGCCGCCGTTCACCTCGCACTGCACCGCGACCGACTTTGCCATTCCGTCCTTTACAGGCAGCCCGGAAGGAACATCCTCGGGAGCTTTTAATTCCTTTACAGAATAATTCGCAAAGCCGTAATCCAGCAGTGCGGCTGCGTCGGCAAAGCGTTCCTTGCCGCTTGCGCAGCCGAGCACAACCGAAAGCATGTTTACTCCGTCGCGCTGTGCGCTCGCAGCCATACAGCAGCCCGCGTCGTCGGTGGTTCCGGTTTTGAGTCCGGTTATGCCGCTGTAGGTTTTGAGCAGCTTGTTTGTATTGACAATCTGAGTTTCTCCTCCCCTGAGATTATCAAGCCAAATCGAGGTATAATCAAAAATCTGCTCATGCTTCATCAGCTCGCGGCTCATCAGAGCAACATCATAGGCTGAGGTCAAATGTCCCTCCTCGTCAAGCCCGTTGCAGTTTTTGAACTGAGTATCATCCATTCCAAGCTCCTCCGCGCGGGCATTCATCTGCGCGACGAACGCGTCCTCGCTGCCGCTGATTTTCTCAGCCAAAGCCACTGCCGCGTCATTTGCCGAGGCAACAACGGTCGCCTTTATCATATCGTCAGCCGACATCTCCTCGCCCGGCTCCAGCCAAATATCGCTGCCGCCCATAGAGGCGGCGTGCTCGCTGGCGGTGATTGTGTCGTCAAGGCTGAGCCTGCCGCCGTCAATTGCCTCAAAAACGAGCAAGAGCGTCATTACCTTTGTGATTGAAGCGCAGGGACGGCGTTCGTGCGAATTTTTTTCAAAGATCACCTTGCCGGTTGTTGTCTCCATGAGCACAGCCGAAGGAGCGGAAACGCTGTCGTCCTCAAGCGCAAGCGCGGAGCACGGCAGCAAGAACAAAAGTGTGAATATCAAAATACCCGAAATCAATTTTTTCATAAAAAAACACCTCGCTCAAATCTATGAACGAGGCATTGATTATATTCTAACTGACAATTGATAACGGACAATTTTGGACGTGAGGATAGATTGTATTAAAAAAATAGTTTGTTCCCAACAAATCACTGTTGGTTTAGTCTTGTTTCCGTTTCTGTTTAAATTGTTTTATCAGATAATAATACATTTGGGAACAAAGCTATTCTCTAAACAAAACCTGTCTGCCCTACCGAAACTCCAAACTCCACAATAAGAAATGCTTTAAAACAGAATACAGACCGCGTGGGCGGAAATTCCCTCGAGCCTTCCGGTAAAGCCGAGCCTTTCTTCGGTTGTTGCCTTTACGCTGATTTGCGAAACGTCAATATTGCAGGCTTGTGCAAGATTATTTCGCATATTTTCAATATGCGGCGCAAGCTTGGGCTTTTGCGCGATCACGGTTGAATCTATGTTGCCGATAGAGTATCCGTTTTTCGTGAGCACTCCGCAAACCCTGCGCAGAAGCGCGAGGCTGTCCGCGCCCTCGAACTCAGGATCGTTGTCGGGAAAAAGCTTGCCGATATCGCCCAAAGCCGCCGCGCCCAAAAGCGCGTCCATAACAGCGTGAGTCAGCACGTCTGCGTCGGAATGTCCGAGCAAGCCAAGCTCAAAGTCAATTTCTTCGCCGCCTATTATAAGCTTTCTGTTTTCGGAAAATCTGTGGACATCGTAGCCGTGACCGATTCTCATAAACCAACTCTCCTTTGCATAGCAGGCTCTGAATCAACCCAGCCTGTTTTTGAGTATACTCTCGGCAATGACAATATCAATCGGAGTAGTCAGCTTAATATTTTCGCTGCTGCCTTCTACTATCTCAACCTCGCCGCCGAGATTTTCGATCAGCGCGCAGTCGTCGGTAAACTCATTCAAATCATCGCGTGCCTCGTCGATTGCCATACAGTACAGCTTCTTTTCAAACACCTGGGGCGTCTGAACCGCTCTGAGCTTTGAGCGCGTCGGTGTGCTTGTTATAATATTGGAATCGTCCACTTTTTTTATGGTGTCCGTAACCAATGTACCGAGAGAAGCCGCGCCGGTTTCAAACGCAGCGCAGATAACGCGCTCAATCTCTTCAACCGTAACAAGCGGACGCGCACCGTCATGAATCGCCAGAAATTCACACTCGTCCGAAACGGCTTCGATACCGTTTTTCACGCTTTGAGCGCGTGAATCGCCGCCCTCAACAATGGCGCGAACCTTGCTAAAGCCGCAAGCCTGAGCAAGAACCTTGATTCTTTCTTTATCCTGTCTGCGGCAAACAACCACAATCTCGGTGATCATGCTGCAATTTTGAAAAGCGCCGATTGTGTATTCAATCGCGGGCTTGCCGAGCAGAGAAATAAACTGCTTGCTGTCCTCAACACCCATTCTTACAGAGTCGCCTGCCGCAACAATTACCGCGGAAACAAATTCTGACATACTTTCACCACCAAAATAAATATATAAGGCAACACTGCGTAATCCGCACACACGAATTATGCCTTAAATTATTATATCTTATCCAACGCCTGCTTCAAATCCTCGAGCAAATCGTCAACATTTTCGATTCCCACCGAAAGTCTTATCAGGTCGGGAGCGATTCCTGCCTCGGCTAGCTGTTCGTCGCTGAGCTGACGGTGAGTATGGCTTGCCGGATGCAGCAAACAGGTCCTTGCGTCGGCAACATGAGTTGCAATTGTCGCAAGCCTGAGGCTGTCCATAAACTCAATAGCCTTGGCTCTGCCGCCCCTGACAGCAAACGCCATTACGCCGCAGGAGCCGTTTGGCAAATACTTTTGCGCAAGCTCGCTGTATTCGTCGCCCTCAAGGTCGGGATAATGGATCCACGCGACCTTGTCGCTTGATTTGAGGAACCGCGCAACAGCAAGAGCGTTTTTGCAGTGTCTTTCCATTCTTACGTGAAGCGATTCAAGTCCGTTGTTAAGATAAAACGCGTTTTGCGGAGACTGAATCGAGCCCAAATCTCTCATAAGCTGAGAGGTTGCCTTTGTTATGTAGCCGAGCTTTCCGAATTTTTCGGCGTATACCAAGCCGTGATAGCTCTCGTCGGGGGTCGTCAAACCCGGATATTTCTCTGCGTGAGCCATCCAGTCAAAGTTGCCGCTGTCAACTATAGCGCCGCCGACTCCGACCGCGTGACCGTCCATATATTTTGTTGTTGAATGTGTAACTATGTCCGCACCCCACTCAATCGGGCGGCAGTTCACAGGAGTCGCAAAGGTGTTGTCAACAACCAGCGGAACGCCGTGGGAATGAGCAAGACGGGCGAATTTTTCGATATCGAGCACCGAAACGGTGGGGTTTGTGATCGTCTCGCCAAATACCGCGCGGGTGTTTTCTTTGAAATATTTTGCAAGCTCATCCTCGGGCAAATCCTGATCTACAAAGGTAACGTCAATGCCCATCTTCTTCATTGTTACGCCCAAAAGGTTATAGGTTCCGCCGTAAATCGCAGAGGAAGCCACAATATGACTGCCTGTCTCGCAGATATTAAAGAGCGCGAAAAAGTTTGCCGCCTGACCGCTGGAGGTCAGCATTCCGGCAACTCCGCCCTCAAGCGCGGCAATTTTTGCCGCAACAGCGTCGTTTGTGGGATTTTGAAGTCTGGTATAAAAATATCCGCTTTCCTCCAGGTCAAAAAGCCTGCCCATTGCGTCGCTGGAAGCGTATTTCCAGGTTGTGCTCTGATAAACCGGGAGCTGTCTGGGCTCCGAGTTTCCGGGCTCATAGCCTGAATGGAGACATTTTGTTTCAACTTTCATCTTGATCTATCCTTTCTCTTTAGAGCTTGTTTTTCTATGTTAAGGCAACACCGCACAATTCATGGCGCACGCCTTGCTTGCATATTATTCCGTCAGACTGCCCAAAAATCAGTATCCATACGTCAGTATGCACACAATCCGCGCACCAGAATTATGCGGTATTGCCTTAAAGGGTTTTATTTGAAAACGGTATTATCGGTTAATCCTGAAAAACAGCTCATATAAAAAGCTGCTCAGCTGAACAGCCCTTTTATCCAGCCTGTTATAAAATCAGTGCCGTAGATTACCAGTGCTACAATAATTATAAAAGCGATCGCGGAAAGAATCCTTACAGCTCGCTTTTTGCCCTCGCTCATTTCCTCTTCTTCGGGCTCATTATTGCTGTCCGCCCCGGCCGCGGACATATCGTCAGCCCCGGCTCTTGCATCTTTTTCAACCCCTGCTCCTATACCCTCGCAAACCGCAAGAGCGTCGCCGAGAGCCGAATACGGCGTCATAATATCGCAAAGACTGTTTTCCATGCCCATGGGATTCGGGTGGTTTGAAATGACCCTGGATTTCTTTAAGCACGGTATTCCGCTGTCCTCAAGCGCGGCAACGATTCTGTCAGCCTCAAAGCCCGAGGCTGTGATCAAATAAACCGGAGTGTTTTTGTCGGTTATCTCGGCTAACTTGCCGCCGCAAAAGGTGCAGCGAGCCTCGTTGTTATCCACAGTATGGGAACATGATTTACATACCTTCATAACGCAGTTCCTTTTCAAGCAATTTTTCAATTAGCATTTTAACACAAAACAATGAATAGAGCAATAGTTTTACTTTAGCTTTTCTCAAATTTTCAGACTTCTTTGCAGCCGATATGATTTATTTCATATGAAACGGTCTGAAATCAAACGATATCCGTCGCTCAAAATATTGCCCTGAGCTAAGCTTTTTGATGTGTCTTATGAATCTTTAAGGGCGCTCCTCAGCTTTTTTACAAGCGCGTAAATCCCATATCCTATCATAACGCCGAGCGTGTTAAGAATCAAATCGTCAATATCCGAAGCTCTGGAGGCAAATGGAAGCTGAATGAGCTCAATACAAAATGAGATAAACGCACCTGCCGCGATCACTTTGCCAAAATTATTCAGCTGTTTATAAACGATTGGCAGAATAATTCCGGTTGGAATAAACATTGCCGTGTTCCCTGCCAAGTTCCAAATAATATCCTTTACGCTGTCGAATTCAAGCATATGGACGATCGGTACAAGATTCACGCGGAAAGGAAACGCTGCCTCCGCGTCAAAGACCAAAGGCTGGATTTGTCCGTTTACCAAAGCTCTCGGGAAAAATACAAACCGAATAATAATCGCAAGATTAATGTACATCAACAGCAAAACGGCTTCACGCTTCCATATAATTTTCTTTTGACGGATCCATACAAACAGTCTTGCCACCAGCCAGACAGCGGTAAAAAGTCCTTCAAGCGCCAAAAACGAAATTTCAAACATTTTAACTCCCCTTCTTGTTTTTGCTTTAATAGTCAGCTACACAACAGTTAGTTGTCGTTAACCTTAATTGTATCACAATTACAGTCAAAACACAATGTTTATTCTAAAATTATGTAAAAAACTATAGGCAACACCGCACACCTGAATTATGCGGTATTGCCTTAAAGAATTCTTTTAGATAATAGTATTAGCAGAAGGTGGAAATAAAAATGAATACAAATTCCTCGATGAAATGCCGCAAGGCTGTCGCCGTAATTGTTATGATCGCGGCCTTCTGCCTTTTTACTGTTTTTCCGGCGGCAGCAAAGGAACAAATCTTTGTTGTTGAAATTATGGATGCAAAAATCAAATCGACTGCCGGAATTAACGGCGAATGCACAGTAAGTTTTGATAAAGACACTGTTACTCCCTGTCTCGGTGTTTTTTCCATGCCCGGAGCTTATGCCGAAATCGAGCTGACGATAAAAAACACAGGCAGCCTGAACGCTTCATTGATTCATGTAGACGCCCCCTTTTGCTCCTTAGAGGATTTCAGCGTAACTATTGCTGATGATCTAAAAGGAGAACTGCTGCAAACAGGAGAAGCTTGCACATTGACTGTTATTGTAGCATGGAATAAGGATTCCGGGCGCAGCTTTGAAAAACCCACTCAAGGCGACTACACCTTTAGATTGCTGTATATATCCGATGAAGCCATGACAACGTTGCCCGGTTACAACAATAATGACGCAAAATCCTCAGTAAGATCAGTCAGCACTCCCGATTCATCAGAATCCAAGGAAAACGGAAATTCCGTTCAAACCGGTGAAGCAGGAAGATTTTCAGTTGCTTTGCTTGCTGTGCTCGCCTTAGGCTATGCCGTTATAAAACTAAGGGATACCTCCGAAAATTCCCGCAAAACAAAAGAGGAATAGTATGAATTTCATTTGGCAATCCGTAAAAGAAAAATTCTTGTTGCCGAATAAAGCTCAGCGCGGCGACATCATGTTTTGGAGCGCGGTGTTTTCACTGCTTAGTTTTACATTGCTGTTTTCGGTTGGCTTCTTCTTTGGCTTCAAAACCGTTAAGATCAATTCATCCGCAATTGCATCCTAAGTTATCCCAGTTGGAGATATTACTACGTTGCCATCTGGATTTCGAAGTATCAAACTTGGTTGTCCAGTTGTATCATAACCAAGCTGTACACCAACATAAGATTGCTCTACATTGTTTTCGTCTAAATATGTCCCACTTATTTGAAGGGCCGTACCATTCATAACCATTCTGCCGTTTTCTGACAGGATCTGCATATTATCATTAAGAACTATGTTTCCCGCAGCGAGGTCAGATACTCTAAGTTTATTGATTATTGCATCTTGAATGTATGCGTCATCAATAACAGAAGTAGCAGAAGATGAAGCTATACTTTGAAGACTCACAAAGAACGCCGACTCAGAAGAAATC
>CAJODI010000096.1 GCA_905233145.1 uncultured Ruminococcus sp.
ATAAGGTCGTCCCGTTTTTGTTTTACCCGTTTTGCGCCACAAGGCGATACCTTCCGCTTGCCGCCGACGAATATTTTCTCGCTCCTCCTGCGCGATGAAGCTGAAAACTTCAATCAGCAGGTTGTTGACCAGTTCCATTACGCTTCTTTGATGCTCGTCGCTAACCTCAAGCATCGTCTGCGGAAAATTCAAAATGTGAACGATGACACCTTTTTTCTTGAAGAACCCTAACTCGTCCTTTATGGCGTCTTTATCTCTTCCGAGCCGATAAATGCTTTTGACGTAGAGTTCATCGCCTTCGCGCACTCTCTCTTTAAGCAACTTATAGCCCGTTCGCTCAAAATCCTTGCCAGACTGCTTGTCCGAGATGATATTTTCTTCCTTTGGCACATATTGCCGTAGCTCAACGAGTTGTCTCTCCAAATTTTGTCCCTTTGTTGATACTCTTGCATAGCCCCAAATTTCTTTGCTCATTTCTTTCCTCTCCTTTCAGATTATTATATCAGAATAATCCCTAAATGTCACTTAGGCTTTTAGGAAACTTTATAAAGAATTTAGAGAAAAAGCAATAAAGAGAAATAGAGAAAGAATCGTCGTTTTTAGGTGTACTTTTTCGGACTTCTCCTATAGCTTTTACTCTCTCTTCATGTTATAATTTTATTGAGGTGAGCTTATGGCTAACAAGCAAATTGCTAAGAAATGGCACGACGCTACTATCCAAAACAACTTCGTCTTCGGCAAAACTATGGAGCTTTATCCTGACTTGTGTCGTCGCCTTCTTGAACTCATTCTTAACACCACTATCAAGGAAATAAGTTACCCTGAACGCGAAAAAACTATCGAGGCTCGCACCGACAGTAAAGGTATTCGGCTTGACGTTTACGTTGAAGAAAAGGGCACTAATCGTTCCTTCGACGTTGAAATGCAAATTGCCAATTCCGACAATATTGACAAGCGAATGCGTTACTACCAAGGCTTAATTGACATGGATAAACTAAAACGCGGGCAACATTACTCTAAGCTCGGTAAATCTGTCATCATATTTATTTGCCCGTTCGACCGTTTCGAGTACGGGCTTCACTTCTATTCTTTTTCCGAGCGTTGCGACCAAAATCCTAAGAGCTTGGGAATCCTGTTTTTTTCATTGCTGTTATCCAAACGGATTCTTAAGCTTGTCAAGAATTCCGGAACCAATGATTTCCTTAGCCTTTTCGACAATGCCCTTCGCCTGATCTTCTCCGATACCAAGCTTTGCAGCAACCTGAGCAATAATACTTCCTAGGTCGCCGATTGGCGGATTTGATTCAAAAATCTCATTCACCTTTTCACCGTCTTCGGCACTGATCCCTGTTTTTTTAACAAGCTCTGAAATAAAACCGAGTTTGTCCATTTTTTGTCCTCCTTTTATATTATAATTAAGGCAACACCGCACAAGCCAAATTGCACGACGTCGAATTAATATTTGCGCCACACCATTTTGTCAACAACTCCGGTATAAGACTGGATAAGCTTAACAACCTTTGTCGAAACGTTCTCCTCAATATAATCCGGCACAGGGATTCCGTAATCACCGTTTTGATTCATGGAAACCGCGGTTTCTACCGCCTGCAAAAGTCCCTTTTTATCAATTCCGGCGAGCACAAAGCAGGCTTTGTCCAGAGCCTCGGGTCTCTCAGTCGAGGTACGGATGCATACCGCAGGAAACGGCAGACCGATTGAAGTATAGAAGGAGCTTTCCTCGGGCAGAGTCCCGCTGTCCGAAACAACCGCAAAAGCATTCATTTGCAGATTATTGTAATCATGAAAGCCAAGCGGTTCATGCCTGATTACACGTGAATCCAGCTTAAAGCCGCTCTCTTCAAAGCGTTTTTTGGAGCGCGGATGACATGAATAAAGCACCGGCATATCATACTTTTCGGCAAGACTGTTGATTGCGCCGAAAAGTGATTCAAAATTCTTTTGAGTGTCGATATTCTCCTCGCGGTGAGCCGAAAGAAGTATGTATTTTCCTCTTTCAAGACCGAGCTTTTTCAGAATATCGCTCGATTTGATGTCATCAAGATTAGCCCTAAGAACCTCTGCCATAGGCGATCCGGTAACATATACTCTTTCCTTTGGCAATCCGCACTCATGAAGATATTTTCTGGCGTGCTCAGAATACGCAAGATTTACGTCGGATATTATATCAACGATTCTTCGGTTGGTTTCTTCGGGCAAGCACTCGTCCTTGCACCTGTTGCCTGCCTCCATGTGAAAAATCGGAATATGCAGCCTTTTGGCAGAAATTGCCGAAAGACAGGAATTTGTGTCTCCGAGAATAAGCACCGCGTCCGGCTTTAGCTGTACCATAAGCTTGTATGAAGACGCGATAATGTTTCCGATCGTCGCGCCTAAATCATCACCCACAGCATCAAGATAAACATCGGGATCGGAAAGCTTTAAATCTCTGAAAAAAACGCCGTTTAGATTATAGTCATAATTCTGACCTGTGTGCGCAAGAATACAGTCAAAGTATTTTCTGCACTTATCAATCACGGCAGCAAGTCTGATAATCTCCGGGCGCGTGCCCACTATTATAAGCAGCTTAAGCTTGCCGTTATTTTTAAAGCAAATATCAGAATAATCTTTTTTTATGCTCATTTTAAACCTCTTCAAAAAAAGTATCGGGCCGGCTCGGATCAAAAAGCTCGTTAGCCCACATCAAAGTGATCAAATCCTCGGTGTCGCTGAGATTTATGATATTGTGAGTGTAGCCGGGAAGCATATGAACCGCGGTTGGATTATCTCCGCTTACTTCAATATCAATAACCTCGTCTCCGCCGATTTTACGCTCCTGAATAAGCGCGCGGCCGGAAACGACGATAAAAAACTCCCATTTTGTATGGTGCCAGTGCTGTCCCTTGGTAATGCCGGGCTTTGAAATATTGACGCTGAACTGACCGCAGCTTTGTGTTTTGAGCAGCTCTGTAAAGCTGCCGCGGTTATCAACGTTCATTTTAAGCGGAAAAGCGATCTTTTCCTTTGGAAGATATGATAAATAGGTTGAATACAGTTTTTTTGCAAAGCTGTCGTTCGGAATTTCCGGAATAACCAGGGTTTGAGGCTGAGACCTAAAGCTCTCCAGCAAATCTACAATTTCGCCAAGAGTTACAAAATGAGATACAGGAACCGCGCAAAACTTTCCGTTTGTGCCGAAAACAGTTTTTATTCCGTCAAACTCACAGCGATGCTCCTTATTTTCGAGGGCGTCGAGCATTTCGGTAACTAAATCGTCGATATATACAAGCTCGAGCTCGGTTGAGCGATCATTTACGGTAATTGGCAGATCATTTGCGATATTGTTACAGAAGGTGGCAACAGCAGAGTTATAGTTTGGTCTGCACCATTTTCCGAACAGATTTGGAAACCGGTAAACCAAAACCTTTGCGCCGGTCTCGGCGGCGTAATCAAAGAACAAATCCTCCCCTGCCCTCTTGCTCAAGCCATATTCGCTCTTGCCAAACCTGCCGGCAAGACTTGCCTGCAGCGAGCTTGAAAGCATTACAGGGCATTTGTTATCGTGTTTTTTTAAGGTATTCAAAAGCTCTTCGGCAAAGCCGAAGTTCCCCTGCATAAATTCATCGCTGTTTTTCGGACGGTTCACACCCGCAAGGTTAAATACAAAATCCGCCTCGGCGCAGTATCTGTCAAGCTCTTCGGAAGATGAATCAATGTCATACAAAAACAGCCCGTCGATTTTAAGCTGAGGTCTGGTCCTGTCCTTTCCGTCACGAATGCTTTTGAGTGCTTCGGTTAAGTTCTTTCCGGCAAAGCCTTTCGCGCCTGTAATTAAAATATTCATATATATCTCCTTCGAGAGTTCTGAAAATGTGTGGATCTTTAGTCACAGAAAAAAACTAATACTTTAGTATAATACAAAACCGCACAATTCGCGGCGCACACCTGAATCATGCGGCATTGCCCTGGCATTAATGGTTATAGCTTGTTGTATAGCTCAACATATTCCATGAATCTTTTGTTCATATCAAAACGCTGCGCGCGGCTTACACACGCTTCCTCGGTGTAGGGACGTTCAGTCCGGATTCTGTGGATTTGCCCTTCAAGAGCGTCAATATCGTCACAATCGACAACCGAACCACTGGTTTCGTCAACAGTCTCAGGGCTTCCGCCGGTATCAAAGGTGAGCACCGGAGTTCCGCACGCAAGAGCCTCAAGGTTGACTGTCGGGAAATTATCCTCTCTTGTCGGATTAACAAACAAATCCGCCGCGGAATAAATCTCAACAAGCTCCCTTTGATTTTGGGTAACCGGGATTTGAATTATGCTGTCGGGCAGGGTTGAAGCTGTATTC
>CAJODI010000097.1 GCA_905233145.1 uncultured Ruminococcus sp.
CGATTTCTCTTGCGTTTTCTATCATTTTATCCATTTAGAATCTCTCCTTTTAAAATCCAGTTACCGGCGCTTGTCACCTTAACATCTCTGAATGTTCCGATAAGCTCCGGCAGATCCGAAAAATCGAGCTTTAAAAATGACGGAACTATCGGGATCGAGAATTCAATGTACTGCAAAACTACTGCCACTGCCGTAAGCATTGCCGTTACCGTGAGCTTGGTTGTCATTGTTTTTTGATTGTTTGCTGCTGTCATTTTGACTACTCCTTTTCTCAGGGCGACTGTTGGGTGCGTGCGGAAAACAAAATTCCGGCGATATCGAAATGCATGTGAAAAATGCTGAAAGATATCAAAGAAACGATTTCCGCAAAAATGCCGGTGGCACCTATCCGAACTGCGCTAATAACAATAACGGCGTTCAACGGCGGAATTAAGCAGTTTCCTGTAAACAAAAAATCCCGTTGCTTATACAACGGGACAAAACTACAAAACCGCACGGCGATTCGCACGACTTATCCTCTCGTATCCGGACTGTACCGTCGGCGTCTGAATTTCACAGACTCGGCAAGCAATGCCAAAACAGCAAGGCTTGTTCGTGGGCTTTAACCACCGGTGGGGAATTGCACCCCGCCCCGAAGATAATCTGTTAAAAACAATCGTTTTAACGATGTTTTCAATATATATTATATGCTTAAATCAGCACTTGTCAAGACTTTTGGCAATCAAATTTGGGACGAATAAACGAGAAAAAGCATGAAAACAAATTGCAGTTGGCTTATTTTATCAAAAATATACGAAAAATTTGTTATAAAATTTCTGAATTTGCTTGAAATCAACATATTATTTTGTTATTATATATAATAGAAGAATAGTAGAATAAAATTTTTGTTTTTATTCAAACGTAATTTCAGTTTAACCGACGGTACACAGTTGTTTATCAAAAAGTGGGGTGTGAATATGGACTACAGCGCAGACGAAGTCAGAGAAGCTCTCAGACTTTTTTACAAGGGTGAAAACGTTCGCGCATATGAAATATTCGGAGCACATCCGGTGCAGCGCAACGGGCGCAGCGGCGTTGTGTTCAGAGTCTGGGCGCCAAACGCCTTGAGCGTTTCGGTAGTAGGAAGCTTTAACGACTGGAACGAGGACTCTCATTACATGAGAAAACTTGATGGCAGCTCGTGGGAATTGTTTGTTGAAAATGCAGATTGCGGCTCAAGCTATAAATTCTGTATAGAGACTCCTTGGTATGAAAAAATACTAAAGGCTGATCCTTTTGGATATTTTAACAAAAAGCGCCCCGATAACGCGTCCGTTGTTTTTGATATTGAAGAATATCAGTGGGGCGACAGCAAGTGGCGTGAAGCTCAAAAAACGCGCGACACGCTGAAGTGTCCCATGAACATATATGAGCTACATTTTGGCTCATGGCGAATTCCGAATGACGGCAGACTTTATTCTTATACTGAGCTGACCGATAAACTGATTCCGTATCTGCTCGACATGGGCTACAACTATATTCAGCTTTTGCCGATTACCGAGCACCCCTACGGCGGAAGCTGGGGATATCAGCCGACAGGTTATTTTGCGCCAACCTCACGTTACGGAAACCCGTCGGAGTTCATGTATTTTGTGGACAAGCTGCATCAGGCAGGAATCGGCGTAATAATGGACTGGGTTCCCTCAAACTTTCCAAAGGATACTCATGGCTTGGTTAAGTTTGACGGCACATCGCTGTTTGAAAGCGACGACCCCATGCTTGGTGAAAGAAGCTCGTGGGGTACATGTTTGTTTAATTTTGAAAGAAGCGAGGTTGTCAGCTTTCTAATTTCCTCTGCCAATTTTTGGCTCGGCAAGCTGCACCTGGACGGTTTAAGAGTCGGCGCGCTTTCGTCAATGCTGTTTTTGGACTACGGAAAATCCGAGGGAGAATGGCTGCCGAATAAATACGGCGGAAAAGAGAATCTCGAGGCGATTGATTTTGTAAAGCGGCTCAATTCCGCAGTACACTCTGTTTGTCCCGGCTCCCTGATTTTTGCCGAGGAAAATACCGCCTGGCCAAAGCTTACGCGCAAGGTCGAGGACGGCGGCTTGGGATTTGACTACAAATGGAACATGGGCTGGATGAAGGATATGATTCATTATATGTCGCTTGATCCATCGTGGAGACCCTTTAACCATGATAACCTTACGTACAGCTTTTTCTATGCGTTTTCGGAAAACTACCTTCTGCCGCTTTCACATGATGTTGTTGCGCATGGTCAGGGCTCGCTGATAAGCAAGATGCCCGGCGAAGAAAACGAAAGGTTTGCCGGACTGAGAGCGTTTATCACCTATATGTACGCTCATCCCGGAAAAAAGCTGGTTTTTATGGGAACCGAAATCGGTCAGTACGACGAATGGGACGCAAAGGGCGTTTTGCAGTGGGAACTGCTTGCAAACGAAAGGCACAAGCAGCTTGAAACCTTTTTCAAAAGAATCAACAAGTTTTACCTTGAAAACCGACCTTTTTTTGAACTGGACACAATCTGGAAAGGCTTCGACTGGATCCATCACGACGACTATACAAACAGCGTTATTGCTTTTAAGAGAACAGACAGCGACGGAAACGAAATTATCGCGGTATGTAATTTCAGACCCGAAACTCACGAAAAATATTATGTCGGTGTGCCGAAAAACGGCTTGTATGATGAAATTTTTTCGTCAGACGACGCTGAATTCGGCGGCTCAGGCATAACTAACGGATTGGGAATCAAGCCGATTCCTATGAAAATTCACGGATATAGCCAAGGCTTGGAGCTTACGCTGCCGCCCTTGGGCGTGATTTACCTTAAATGCAGAGAGTAATTTAATTGACAATTATGGTCGGTAAGACAGAATAAATTTGAAAAACACAAATGTTCCCGACCGGATAAATATGTTTTTAGCTGAATTTAACCTTTTTAGGTTGTAGGGGCGACCATTGGTCGCCTCGGAACGAACCTTTGAATTACATCATTTTATTTTAGGAACTTTTGTTCATCTATAGAACATTATATAATATAAGCGTTTGGTGTACAGGCGACTAATGGTCGCCCCTACAAAATGTTAAGGCAACACCGCACAATTCATGGCGCACGCCTTGCTTGCATATTATTCCGTCAGACTGCCCAAAAATCAGTATCCATACGTCAGTATGCACACCACAATCCGCGCACCAGAATTATGCGGTATTGCCTTAAGACTACATTTGGAGATTATTATTTAAAAAACAAACATTTCCCAAAAACGTGATTTTCTGATGTCGGCATTTTCGGGCAACTGTTGTTTGAATTGTCACCGAACCTTCTACTCGACTTAAAAAAACGGAGGTAATAAAATGTTTCCAAAACAGGAAGTAGTGGCTATGCTGCTTGCGGGCGGACAGGGCTCGCGCTTGGGCGTGCTTACAAAAAAGCTTGCCAAGCCTGCCGTGCCCTTTGGCGGAAAATATCGTATCATTGATTTTCCGCTTTCCAACTGTGTTAATTCCGGAATTGAGGCTGTGGGAATTTTGACTCAGTATCAGCCGTTGATCCTTAACGAATACATAGGCAACGGACAGCCGTGGGATCTTGACGGAATGCATTCCGGAGTAAACTGCCTTAGTCCGTATCAGGCAATCAAGGGCGCGGACTGGTATTCGGGTACAGCCAACGCGATTTTTCAGAATATTAACTATATCGAGCGATATGACCCGGAGTATGTTGTTATTCTTTCGGGTGACCATATTTATAAAATGGATTACAATAAGATGCTCGACTTTCACAAGGGAAAGAATGCCGCTTGTACAATTGCGGTTATTGACGTTCCGATTGATGAAGCTTCGCGCTTTGGTATTCTTAACACCTATGACGACGGCGAGATTTATGAATTTGATGAAAAGCCGGAGCACCCAAAGAGCACAAACGCTTCTATGGGAATCTATATTTTCAGCTGGAAGGAGCTGAAAAAATATCTTGAGGAGGACGAAATCAAAGAAGGCTCAAGCCACGATTTTGGTAAGGATGTTCTTCCGGCAATGCTTGCTGCCGGTGAAAGAATGTATGCTTATCCATTCTCCGGTTACTGGAAGGACGTCGGAACGATTGACAGCCTTTGGGAAGCAAACATGGATCTGCTTGATCCAAATGTGACGCTTGACCTCAGAGATATTTATTCGCGAAATCCGATGATGCCGCCGCATTATGTAGCAAACGAGGCAAATGTTCAAAACTCTCTTGTTGCCGACGGCTGCGAGGTTTACGGAAATCTGGAATTTTCCATTTTGTTTGCCGGAGTAAAAATCGGCAAGGGAGCAACGGTTAATTCTTCGATCATTATGCCGGGCGCGGTTATTGAAGAAGGCGCGAACGTTCAGTTTGCGATAGTTGCGGAAAACACCGTCATCGGCAAAAACGCTAAAGTCGGCTCAACTCCCGAAAACGTTGACGAAAAGGATGCGTGGGGAATTGCAGTTATAGGCGCGAACACCGTTATCCCCGAAAACGGAGTTGTAAACGCAAAAGAAATGATTGACAGCGAAACGGAGGTGGCGTCAAATGAGAAGTAACGATGTTTTGGGCTTTATCTTTGCCGGAACGCTGGAAAAGCAAATTGCCGAGCTTGCGTCCTCAAGAACAACCGCCAGCATACCTATTGGCGGAAAATACAGGCTGGTTGATTTTGTGTTGTCAAATATGTCAAACTCGGGTATTAACAACGTTGGGATCGTTGCGGAAAAAAACTTTCTCTCGCTGACCGATCACGTAGGCTCCGGCAGCGCGTATGATTTGTCAAAAAGAAGAAGCAATCTCACACTGCTCACACCCTATGGCGGAAAAGGCTTTTCAAATTATATCGAAACGATCTACAATATGCACGGTTACCTTGAGCATTGCCGCGAGGAATATGTAATGCTCGATCCGGGCAATATTGTTACAAACTTTGATTATTCTCCGCTGTTTGATTTTCATTCAAAGAAGAACGCCGACATCACCTTGGTTTACAAAAACGGCGTTGTACCAAAAGGATATAATCATCCGATTACAATTGATTTTGACGAAAACGCAAGAGTCAGCCGGATTCTTGTCAAGCCCGATAACACCGACGAGGTTGTTAATCAGGTTTACGGCGCGGTTCTTTTGAGCAAATCGCTGCTTATTAGGGAAATCAAAAACGCGCTGAGCCTTAACGAGCTTGACGGAAAAAGACTTTTGCAAAGCATTACCGGAAGATACAGAGTTTTCGCCTATGAAAACCGCGGTTACTGCGCGGCGATCAGCTCAAAAAATGATTACTTTGATTTCAATATGGATCTAATGAAAAAAGAAGTCAGAGACGAGTTGTTTAATCCCAAGCGTCCGATTTATACAAAGGTCAGAGACGACGCACCCTCAAGATACGGGCTGAAAAGCAAGGTCAGAAATTCAATAATTGCTCAGGGCTGCATTATCGACGGCGAGGTAGAAAATTGCGTGATCTCAAAGGGCGTTTATGTCGGCAAGGGTGCAAAGCTGAGCAATTGTATTGTAATGCAGGACTCAAAAATCGGCAACGGAACAAATCTTAACTATGTCATCATTGACAAGGATGTTACAATTAAGGACGGCAGAGCCTTGATGGGCTTTGATTCGTATCCTATATATATAGCAAAAAAATCAGTGGTTTAACGGAGGAATTTTGACATGAGAATTTTATATTGCGCGTCCGAGGCTAATCCTTTCTGCGGCAGCGGCGGTCTTGCCGATGTTGCCGGAAGCCTGCCTCACACCCTTTGCAGAAAGGGTCAAGACTGTCGAATTGTTGTTCCGCTCTACGGAACGATTCCGCAGGATCTTAAAAATCAGATGAATTTCATCACAAACTTTACTGTTCCGGTTGCCTGGCGTCACCAGTACTGCGGTCTGTTCTGGGCAAGATGGAACGACTGCACTTATTATTTTATTGACAACGAATATTACTTCAAGCGCGGCACTCTGTACGGTCATTACGACGACGCCGAGAGATTTGCGTTTTTCTCGCGGGCGATTCTTGAAATGCTTCCGTATATTGACTTCCACCCCGATATGATTCACTGCAACGACTGGCAGACAGCTCTTGTTCCGGTTTATTACTATCTTTTCTATTCTCACAGACCGTGGTATTACAACATCAAGAGCTTGTTTACGATTCACAACATCCAGTATCAGGGCGAGTACGGCTGGGAGGTTAATACCGAATGCGTCGGTATTCCTGCAAGCGAGACCAAAATTTTGGAAATGAACGGAAAGCTAAATATGATGAAGGGCGCGATTGAGACCTCAACCAGAGTTTCAACCGTTTCTCCAAGCTACGCTGCGGAAATCAAAGACCCGTGGTACAGCTGGGGACTTCATGATGAGCTCAATCTTCGTCACTACAAGCTCTGCGGCATCAAAAACGGCATTGACCCGGCAAGCTATGACCCGGCAACCGACTATCAGATTTACTGCAACTATACCAAGGAGGACATGAGCGGCAAGGGCGAGTGCAAGCGCAGACTTCAGGAAAGACTTTGTCTTGAACAGCGTTGGGATATTCCGATTGTCGCAATGGTTACCCGTCTTGTGGCTCACAAGGGACTTGACTTGGTAAGAATGGGTCTTGAGGAGCTTATGAACACCGAGAACATGCAGTTTGTGATTCTCGGATCCGGCGACAAGGAATATGAGGATTATTTCAACTATATGCAGGGCAAGTATCCCGGCAGACTTTGCTTCTGTCACGGCTTTGTTCCCGAGCTTGCACGCAAGATTTATTCCGGCGCGGATATCTTCCTAATGCCTTCGGCTCAGGAGCCTTGCGGACTTTCTCAGATGATCGCACTTCGCTACGGCACAATTCCCGTTGTTCGCGAGGTCGGCGGCTTGAAGGATTCCGTATTTGACAGTGCGGACAACTACGGCAACGGCTTTACCTTTAAGAATTACTACACCGCGGATATGCAGAATGCTGTTCGCCGCGCGTTGTGGGGAATTCAGGACGACGCGGGCTGGCATCAGCTTATGTGGCGTGCAATGATGAGCGACAACAGTTGGGAGCGTTCGGCTCAGGATTATATCAACGTTTATAACGACACGCTCAACTGGTCGTAATTCACTATTACTAATACTAAACTCAAAAAACAGAGCGTATTTGGATTTGCTCCGAATACGCTCACAAAAAGAGCTGCCGCTTGATTTTGCGACAGCTCATATTTTTTTCTAATAAAACTTTTTAATACTAATCTCAGATAAAAAGTGGACAAAGATTTGCGAGGATATTTTTCGCAAGACGAGGCGAAGGACGCCGCAAGGCTGTCGCCTTGCAAGGAC
>CAJODI010000098.1 GCA_905233145.1 uncultured Ruminococcus sp.
TTTCTAACAATTGGTAATGTAACTAAATAAAACGTCAAAATAAAAAAATATTGCAAAAAAAAGACAGTATGTCAAGTTATATTGTGATCCGAAGCAAAATAATGTATAAAACAACGGCATGACATCTGCGGTGCAAATATCATGCCGGTTGCGGTTTTATGAAATTTTATGCCTAATGCTTTTTAAGCTTTTTTATAGGAAACTGCTTGATCCCGCCGTTGAACGACGTTATTGTTATCAGTGCAGTTTGGATAGGCGGGCGAGAGTGCCCACCGGCACTTGCTTATACAAGCTCAGCGAGATAGAACTGCAAGTACATTACGTCCGCAATGCTCACGTTGCCGTCGTGATCGACGTCAGCGGCATAGAGCTGAGCGTCGTCAAGAGCTGCAAGCTCTGCAAGGTAGTTGCTGAGCAGGGTAACGTCGTTAACGTTTACTTCGCCGTCAAGGTCGATATCGCCGAACAACGCCTCGTTTTCTGCTGTGTAGCGGTTGATGCAGAGGTCGTAGGTATCGTTGACAAAATCCTTTTCAGCCGAATAGCTGTCGTTGATAGCTGTGAGATAGCCGTTATTATTCATTTCATAATAGTTTTTATCATGATTATATATCCAGCTTTTTCCCGACATGATATCCTGTGTATCGGTTAAAGAGATATGTAAAATCATGTTTTTGATATATCCGGTTTTATAGCTATCATTTAAGGTCTTTCCTGTTCTTTCGGGATTTGTCCAGTAGCATGTGCACGCATTGTTATTCCAGTACGGACAAATCCAGCTTCCGTCTTCGTCATAGTAAATACAGGCGTTCGCTGTAACTCCATTTTTACTTCCGAAGTTTGGATCAGAAATTAAAAGACGTTTATTATAGGTAAGATTTGTTACACTTGAATAATATCTGCAAGACTCATATCCGTATGCAACAACAGCATGTCCTGCCGTTTTATTTTCTATATTATTGCACATAGCATATGACAACTGAATAAGAGAATTATTACCTTTGTTATTATCAAAGAATTCTTCCGCTTTTTCAAAATACTGTTTTTCGGAATAACTTCTATGATACATGTATGCATAGTCTTTTAAGTCGGTAAAACTACAAGTGCACTGTAAATTGTGAATAAAGTTTATTGTTGATATAACATTATCTTGAGAAGTTGCGGAAGTAGGGGTATAATCGTGGACTACAAAGGTTCCGTTACCCAAAGTGGGATTCAAATAACCCTCTTTTGCCAGAATTGAAGTAACTGACATTCCGTAGCAGGATCCGCCCCAACCTTTTCTATTGCCTTCCGCGATGTTATCTTGCAGATTAGCGTAATCCGTGTCGCTAAGGCACATCTGGCTTCTCATTGTATCCATTACCGTATCGTTTACAGAGTAATCGGTAAAATAAGTACCTGTATTGTCAAAGCTCCAGTTGTCGCGTCCCCAAGCGAAAGATGTTTGGGAAATCGGATTGTAGGTGAAATCTACAGTTCCGGTGCAATTGTTTTTTCCGGTAATAGAAGCAGTGATGCTATTGTCTTCATTAAATGAATAGGTGACACCATAGTTGCTTGTATTAACGCTTGTTGTTATTTGCTTAAATGTTTTTCTATAATTATAGTTATATTTTGGCTTTTCATCAATGAAAATATTTAATTCTGTCACCGGGAGTTTTTCTATTTCAAAGTATTGATAAACAGTGTCTGTATAATTTCCATTTCCGGTAATAGTGACCTTATACTGACCTGCATCATTGTAATTTCCGCCGTTGCTAATTCTTTGATAATTAACAAAAAAATCTGTTCCTAATCTAAGATTATCTGTTCCGTTCTTTATTGTAACGGAAGGATGGCACGGTTGTCCGGAACCTGAATATACAAATGAATAAGCATAAAGCGATACATCGCAATCATTAAGCGATTTTGCTGTGATATCAAAAGTTCCAAATGCTTGTCCGGTATAATTTCCAAGACCATTAACTGTTACTGTAACGGTACCTACATCAATATTATTGTCGTATGTAAAATCGTAGTCTTTGCCTTTTTCAAGAGCCTTGTTGCCGTCTTTTACGGTTACGGTAAAGCTCTTTGCCTTTCCGTCATAAACTTTGTTCGGGCAGTCAACTGTTACTGTGCAGTTTTTGATCGACTTCGGAGCGATTTCAAAAGATTCCGATTTGATTCCGCTGTAATTGCCCTGACCTGTAATATAAATGGTCTTTGTTCCTGCGTTTGCACCGATCGAAGGACCGTTTAATGTGTAGTCCTTGCCTTTTTCAAGCACCTTGTCACCGTCTTTTACGGTTACTGTAATGCTCTTTGTGTTTCCGTCATACACATTGTTCGGGCAGTCAATTGTTACCGTGCAGTCTGTGATCGGTTTTTTAGTGATCTCAAAGGTCTTATTCAAGGTGCCGGAATAGCTTCCCATGCCGATAACCTTTACTGTGGCTGTACCTACATTAATATTATTTGAGTATTCTGTATAGTAGTTTACGCCGTGAACAAGATATTTGTTTCCGTCGTACACCTTCTTGCTTCCGTCATAAACAACAGAGCTTGAATTGATTTTGTATGTAAGCTCGGAAACATCCTTTGGTGTGATAGTAAAGTATGTCTTGTATGTTCCGGTGTAGTTGCCCTTACCCTTGATGTACAGGGTAGCTGTGCCTGCTTCCATGTTGTTTGAGTAGCCGTAAGTAAAGTCTGTGCCGGAAACAAGCTCCTTTGTACCATCCATAACGATAGCAGTAGGTCTCTTTCTTGTGATATCGAACTTGGTTGTAGTGTATTCGGGAGTAACTGTTGCGGTGGTGATCGACTTTGGCTTGATCGTGAATGATGTTTCAACCACTTCGCAGTAATTGCCGATGCCCTGAAGCTTCAGGACTGAGGTGCCTGCATCAATGATATTTGAATAAATCGGACCGAAATCGCTTCCTATTTGAAGTGTCTTGTTGCCGTCCTTAACCGTGATTTTCGGATAAACCGACTTGCCGGTGTAGGTGCAGGCTGAATCGTCGATTGTTACGGTGCAATTTGTGAGCGACTTCTTCTGAATAGAGAAGGTCTTTGTTGTTGTGCCTGTAAAGTTTGTGCCTGCGCCTGTGATCGTAACGGTCGCATTACCAACGTTTGTGTTGTTTTTGTAGGAAACGGTGAAATCAGTTCCGCTTGTAAGAGTTTTTGAGTTGTAGGTAGCGGTAACTGTAGGCTTCTTTGCTGTGCCGTCATAAATATAGTTTGCGGTGCTGAGCTTGATTGTTGCAGAGCTGATAGCTCTTTTTTTGATGGTGTAATTCTTTGAAACCGAGCCTGTGTAGCGGCCCTTACCGGTTACGGTAACTGTCGCTGTGCCGGCGTTTATGTTGTTCTTGTAGGCAACGGTGTAGTCTGTGCCCTTTACGAGAGTTTTCGTGCCGTTCTTGACTGTAACCGAGGGCTTTCTCGCACTACCGTTGTAGGTGTATGAGGTTGAGCTGAGGGTGATCGTGCATTTTGAAATTGCGACAGCCGCTCCTACTGCTTCTTCTTCCTCAACTGCGCCTACTGCTTCTTCTTCCTCTTTAACGATAATAGGAGAATTTTTTGTTGTTTCTTCTACAACTGTTTCTTCTGTAACTGCTTCTGTTGTTTCTTCCTCTGTTGTAGCTTCTGTAACTGCTTCTTCTGTTGCAGGCTCGGTGAACGCCTCGGGAAGAGTTGTCTTGTCGAGTTTTTCGCAGCCCTCAAAAGCATTCTCGCCGATTTCCTTTACGCTGTCGGAAATCTGAGCTTCTTCAAGCTCTGTGCAGCCAAAGAAAGCAAAATTGCCGCGATGTACTCAACGCCATCCTTTACAACGACCTTCTTGATCTGATCGCGGTAAAGCGTCCAGGGGTTGAAGGACTGCTCGTCCTCTTTTGCTTCAAAGTCAAAATCATACATTTTGCCTTCGCCGCTGATTTCGAGCACTCCGTCGGTGCCGAGCGTCCAGCTGAGCTTGTCTCCGCAGCTTCCCTCTGCGATGTTGAGCTGAGCCTGTTCGTTGATTGCGGTATTAGCGCCTGCATCCGGCGCTTCAACTGTTGCCGCCGAAACCGGGGCTGTTGTAAGCACGCTTGCCGCCATTAAAACGGAAAGAATAACGCTTACGCTTCTTTTGATTTTTGCCATGCCTGATCCTCCTTAAAAATTGCGCAAATTATTTTTTGCACACAACGATTAGTATTGTAACATATTGCGCTATTTCCAACAATTGGTAATGTAACTAAATAAAAAACTATAAAAAATATTTTATTTCAAAAATAGGACAGCACATAAATTGAAATTTAGTAGCGTGAAGAAAAAATATGTATTTTGCATAAAGATTTTTTTGCAGAAATCAAAGCGCAGGCTTTGTCTGAACCATCTTTCGTTAATATGTCAGAAAATTTTGGAAAAACGTCTGATTTTTCCGGAATTTCGATAAATGATATGAAAATCAGCCTTTACTTAAGCTCTGATTTTTTAAAAAGCATGAAGGTCTTGACAAGTTAGTGTTAGGTAACTATAATATATGTATCGCAATGGATAAATGGTTATGGATATGCCCTTAACACCGGGGTTGTTTTATACTAATATTCAAACGTTTTATTAATAACCGGTATTATGAATCGGTCCGGAAAGGAAACGGAAATATGAAAACACTTAGCGACATAAAAATCGGCAAAACCGCAAGAGTTGTGAAGCTTCACGGCGAGGGTGCGCTAAAACGGCGTATTATGGATATGGGAATCACCAAGGGTGTGGAGATTTTGGTGCGCAAGGTTGCTCCGCTGGGCGATCCCATGGAAATATCCTTGCGCGGCTATGAGCTTTCGCTGCGCAAGGCTGACGCGGCTTTGATTGAGGTTGAGTAAAATTTGTCGTGCTTTGCAGGAAGCTTTTAAGGGGCTTTTGCGCCCAAAAGGTTAGATTAGACTAACATAACTTTCAGAAGAAAGCATTTTCGGGCAACCGAGGCGTTGTTTATTGCCGAGCCGTCTGCTCGGAGTAAAATAAAAAATGTAATTTTCAGAAGGAAGCATTTTCGGGCAACCGAGGTGTTGTTTATTGCCGAGACGTCTGCTCGGAGAAAAATAAAAAACGTAATTTTCAGAAGGAAGCATTTTCGGGCAACCGAGGTGTTGCTTGTTGCCGAGCTTTCTGCTCGGAGTAAAAAAAAAGGGGAAGTAAGTATGGATGTTACAATTGCATTGGCAGGCAATCCAAACTGCGGAAAAACGACCTTGTTCAACGCGCTGACCGGTTCAAATCAGTTTGTGGGCAACTGGCCGGGCGTTACCGTCGAAAAAAAGGAAGGCAAGCTCAAAAACCGCAGCGACATCACCCTGACCGATCTGCCGGGAATATATTCGCTTTCTCCGTATACGCTTGAAGAGGTCGTGGCGCGAAACTATTTGATTGACGAGCACCCCGACGCGATTCTCAATATTGTTGACGGAACAAATCTGGAGCGCAACCTGTATCTCACAACTCAGCTTGTTGAGCTGGGAATACCGGTTGTTATCGCAATAAATATGATGGACGTCGTCAAGAAAAGCGGCGACGATATCGACACCCAAAAGCTCTCGCGCAGGCTCGGTTGCAGGGTCGTTGAAATTTCCGCGCTCAAAAGCACCGGGATCCAAGAGGCGGCAGAGGCTGCGGCTCATGCCGCGCAGAGCGGCAAAACTGTTCCGCGGCACACGTTTTCGGGCGCGGTCGAGCACGCGATCGCTCATATTGAAGAGGCGTGCGTCCACGATATGCCCGAGGAACAGCAGCGTTGGTATGCCATAAAGATTTTTGAGCGCGACGAGAAGGTGCTCGAAAAAATGCAGATTTCACAGCAAGTTTTGGAGCATATCGAGGGAGATATCCGTGCGGCTGAAACGGAGCTGGACGACGATTCGGACGCAATTATCATCAACGAGCGATACAACTATATTGCCGACGTTGTTGATGAATGCTGCAAGAGAAAAACCCGGGGCTCGATGTCAAGCTCCGACAAAATTGATTCGGTGGTCACAAGCCGCTGGCTGGGGCTTCCGATTTTTGTGCTGATAATGTTTCTGGTCTACTACATATCAATTGTCTCCGTGGGCAAGGCTGCGACCGACTGGGCAAACAACGGCTTGTTCGGCGAGGGCTTTCACCTTGTCGGAATCGGAGACTCTGAGTATAACGAACAGTCCGCGGCGTTGGAAACGATTGTCGGCGCGGCTGAGGTCACACAGCGCGGCGACGTTTTGCAGGCTCTTGATTTCGGCTCAGGGCAATACGATCCGCAGGCGGCGCTGGTTGCCGTAAAAAGCTTTGCGGCAAGCCTGGGCGTCACTGACGTTTTTACCTATGAAACCGAAAACGAAGAGACCCTTGCCGTAGAAAACAGAACCGTTAGCGGCGAGGACGTAAAGCGTGCGGCAGAGGTTTTTGTCAAAAACCAAGGCAAGCCCGACGACCCCTCGCAGTTTGGAATATGGGTCCCGGGAATCCCGGTGCTGATCGGCAGCGCGCTTGAGCTTTTGGACACTCCGGCGTGGCTGACTTCACTGATTTTGGACGGAATCGTTTCGGGCGTAGGCTCGGTGCTGGGCTTTTTGCCGCAGATGATGGTGTTGTTTTTTATGCTGTCGTTTCTCGAGGCTTGCGGCTACATGTCGAGGATCGCCTTTGTGCTTGACAGAATTTTTCACCATTTCGGGCTGTCGGGCAAGTCGTTTATTCCGATACTCATAGGAACCGGCTGCGGAATCCCGGGCATAATGGCTTCGCGCACGATTGAGAACGAATCCGACCGAAGAATGACGGTCATCACAACAACCTTTATTCCCTGCGGCGCAAAAATACCGGTCATTTCGATGATAGCCGGGGCAATATTCGGCGGCTCGGCGTGGGTCGCGACCTCGGCGTATTTCATCGGCATGGCAGCAATAATAGGCTCGGGCATAATGCTCAAAAAAACCCCGCTTTTTGCAGGCAAGCCGACTCCGTTTGTCATGGAGCTTCCGGCGTATCACCTGCCGACGTTCGGAAACGTTATGCGCGCAATGTGGGACAGAAGCTGGTCGTTCGTCAAAAAAGCCGGCACGGTTATCCTGATATCAACCGTGGTTTTGTGGTTTATGTCTCACTTTGGCTATGTCGGCGGAGAGTTCAGGTTGCTTGCCGCCGAGGAAATAGGCAGCAGCATACTGGCGGCAATCGGCAGCGCGATCTCGTGGATATTTGCTCCGCTGGGCTGGGGAACGTGGCAGTCTGCGGTAGCCACAATAACCGGGCTCATCGCCAAGGAAAACATCGTGGGCACAATGGGCGTGCTCTACGGCTCGGGCGGAGCCTCGGCATATTCGGTGCTTGCCACGGTTTTCACAGGCGCAAGCGCGTTTTCGTTCCTGATTTTCAACCTGCTCTGCGCACCGTGCTTTGGCGCGATAGGCGCAATCAGAAAAGAAATGAATTCGCTCAAATGGACGCTTTTCGCGGTGGGCTATCAGTGCTGCTTTGCCTACGCGGTCTCGCTTATGATATTCCAGCTTTGCTTGGCGGCGTCGGGAAGCATGAACATATTCGGATTCGCGGCGGCGCTGGTTGTAATGGCAGCAATGATTTTTATGCTTGTAAAGCCTGACAAAAATCTAAAAAAATACAAATAGACAGGGAGTGTCGGTATGACGGAGCAGCTTTGGGAAAACAGAGGAACAATAATCGCGGGTACAATTGTTTTGCTGATAATCGCAGGCGCGGTGATATCAATTATCAGGAACAAACGGCAGGGCAAGGGCTCCTGCGGCTGCGGCTGCGCAAACTGCGCGCTGAACGGTAAATGCCACAAGTCAATTGACAATTGAAAATTGAAAATGGAAAATTTCGGTCGGGCAGATAGAATTTATTTAAAAAATACGTCTGCTCCCGACTGTATTAGTATTGCTATAGTTTTATTAATACAGTCGTAGGG
>CAJODI010000099.1 GCA_905233145.1 uncultured Ruminococcus sp.
GTTTTATCGCAATTAAATTATACATCGAAAGCACTAACCGGGCAACCCTTTCGGGTTACCCGGTCTTGTTTTTATTTGGGGCTTAGTGCGACAGCCCCTATTTTTCTTTTTTAAGGCAATACCGCATAATTCAGGTGTGCGGATTGCGCAGTAAGATTTTTGGGCACTATGACGAAATAATAAAAGGCAAGGCGTGCGCCGTGAATTGTGCGGTGTTGCCTTAATTATAAATCGCTCTGTGCTTTATCAAGCAATTTGAAGCATAGCTCCGTGAGATCGGCTTTCATGGATTTATTATCATTTGTCACAGCAAAAAGATTGATCTCTTCTTCCGGATTAGTGTAATCCACGGCATAATATGTTGAGAAAAATCCTGTGTGAAACAATCCACCCTCACCGTCGGGATTGATACCGTAGCCATAGTAATACTCGTCCTCCGGTGAATAATCCTGTGACATCTCCTTAACAGATTCTTCCGTAAGCAGCGTGTGCTTGCGAAAAGATGAAAGCCACAAATCCATATCATCCGCGCAGGAATACAAATCTCCCAAGCCTCGAGTGATTCCGATATATACTGTTTTGGTGTCTACCGAGGGCTTTGAAAGTCCGTTAAAATCCCGGTTGTCGTCGATGAAACCGGTTTGCTTCATGCCCAAAGTGTCAAGAATGTTCTTTTTGACAAAATCCTCATATTCCATTCCCGAGACCTGACTCACAACTTCGGCAAGCAAAAAGAAGTTTGAATTTGAATATTCATATGTAGAATCAGGCTCAAAAAGCAACGGCTGTTTAAAAAGCCAGCTCTTTAGAATTTCCCGGTTTTCGCCGGGCGTTTTTTGATTAGTGAGAACGCCTTCCAAATCGTTAGTGGGGATTTCGGTAAACGCGTCATCAATATAATACACGCCGTAAAACTCGGCTATTCCGGATCGCATTGTTAAAAGATTTTTAAGCGTGATATCTTTTCCGATTTTATACTGCGGAAAGTATTTTTCGAGTTTATCTTCAACGCTTAGCATCCCTCTTTGCTTTAGCAGCATAATTGACGCGGCAGCAAACTGCTTTGATACTGAGCCGATGCAAAACCGCGAATTCATTGTGTTTTGCTCCGCCGCCCCTGAAAACGCGCTGCCTCTTGCAATTTCGCAAAGCGTTTTGCCGTTTTTAGTTATTCTTATAACTCCGCTGAAATTTGCGTTTTCCGTCATTTTCTCAAGAGATTTTTGCAAGCTGTCGGATTTTGTATCAGTGCATGAGCAAAAAGAAAATATAATTACTGCGGAAAGAAGAATTGATATTATTTTTTTCATATTAATTCAAGCCGGACCCCTTTCGGATTAATTGCCTTAAAATCCTTATGTTTTTGTACCAATACTATTATCAAATAAAAACCCTTTAACTTTAATGTGTTTTAATTTGAAATAATACAAAGTATTATATCATACTGAGAAAAAAATTCCTACAAAAAAATAAAAGAAACAAACGGAGCGCGTATGCTCTCCGTCTGCCTCTTTTTATTATCGAATTATTTCGATGGTTTAATTAGTGGTGGATATAGTAAGAACCGTCGTAGTTTGCACCAAAGTTGTTAGCCCAGAACTCTGTGCCGTTTACCTGATAGCAGATAGCATACTGGAAGTCTTTGTAATCTACACCATAAGGAAGGTTAAGGCTTGTTGTCCATGTCTCTGTGCCGTTCTCGTTTGTCTTTTCATAACCGAGAGCCTGATCCTTGTAGGACTTCCAACCGTCTGTAGTATATCTTACATATACGTTCTTCTGATAAGCATAGTTCTGAAGAACAGCGTTGATCTTGAAGTTGTTGTTTGTCTGGTAGCCAAGTCTCTCAGATGTGATAGGAGCTACACCGAGGATATCGTTTTTGCTGTAATCGTTGCCGTTGTTGTTATCCCAGTATTCGCGGCCGTCTGCTACGAACTTGATAGCGAACTTTGTGTTCCAGCTTGAGAAGTTAGCCTTCCAAATCTTTGAACCGTCGTTAAGAGTTGTTACATACTGAGCCTTAGCGTCCTGCCAGCCCATTGAATCCATGTAGTTGTAGTGAACGTAAACTTCCTGATTGCCTGCATCATCTTTTGTCTGGATGAAAGCCTCATATGAAGTTCCGCCGTACTTTGAGAAAGTAGGATTCAAAGAATAAAGGCTTACCTTGTCTGTAGCTGCGCTTGCGCTTGTTGCGCCGAGCATACTAAACATACCGAATGCCATTGCAAGTGTGAGAAGAATTGCAGCAAATCTTTTTGTTGTCTTAGTCTTTGTCATGATTAGTTCCTCCGTTTTTGTTTTTGTTTTTATTCAAGTTTTTAACTTGTATTTATTTGTCGCTTTCCCTTGCGACACATATATCTTACCAGAAGATAAAGCAAAAATCAAGAGGGTAAAATGCATTTCTGCCTATTGGTTATCTTGCACGGTAAACAGCCACGTTTATTGTGCAAGATAACGAACGATTTAGCAAAGTGTATCAAATTTATGCATTCATTATGTTTTATTCGACGGTTTTTAGAGCTTTTGACGAAATCAATCTTTTTTATAAAAAGCCACAGATCAGACCAGTAATATATTGCTGTGTTTTAAAACACAAAGCCGGCGGAAAACACCGTCGGCTTTGTGTAATACTATTATCTAATGTCAATCAGCTTCTTGCACTGAATTTCATCTTAACCGAATTCAGCTTGTTTTGTTCGGCTTGCTCGGAAGGATACCAGCCCTTTTCCTGCATTTTGGAATAAAGCTGCTCCTGAAGGCAGAGCGAAGTGTTCAGCGAATCAGAAAAAGCTCTGTGAACGTTGTCTGTAGAAGCCTCGATTGTTCCGTGCATAAATAAATCACACGCGCCCTTTTCAAGCATGAGCATGTTTTCCATAAGATTTCTGTCGTCCATAACGCGCCTCCTCAAAGCAAGCTGTAAATGTTTTGAAAGATATTCTTGTGCTGTTGTTCAAGCTGCTGGGCAAAATTGCGCAGCTCGCCGTCCTGAATTTGATTGGCAGTCTCCCGGCACTGAGTCTGAAAATACTGTTCATGGCCCAGTGCGTCCTCAACGTACATAAGTTCTTTTGAAGTCATGTTTTTTACCTCCTGTGTTTGATATACATATTATGTGACAGATTAATCTATATATTCTTCGCAAGGCAAAAAGTATTTTTCAGAGACTCATTTAGGAGCTTTTTGTAGCTCAAAGCAAACGGGCTTTATGTTCTGTAACAATACACAAAAACTGTTAAAATTAACGGTATAAACGCAAACCAAATACCGGCAACAGACAAATAGATGCTTACTATACAGGAAAGAGCCACTCCAATATGAAAGAAAAGTAAGGTTGTCCAATAAAACTTGGCTTTGTCAAGCTCAGCCTTATTCTTAGTCATAATATAAGACGTAAGTGAGGTTGTAGCTATCCTTAGATTATTTGACGAAAAAATGGTCGAGCTTGTGTATCCCGCAGCAAAAGAAAATGCGTTCCACTGAACCGGCGCAGCAAAAAATATGGGCGCCAGCGCGAGATAATCATTTGAAACGGCAGGAGAAATTCCGATTATGACAATCGCTGCTGCCGTAACAAAAAAGCTCACAATTTTAGGATCGGCATGTATAAGCCGCCTGGAAACCACGCTGAATATATTGCCTGCCACATACACCAAAAAGCACAGCAGCAAAAACGGAAGCACAGCAAAATCGCCATACAGCAGGTCCTTAACCATCTTTATCATATTGGCAGTTTGCGCGTTTCCGAAAATATCGCAGTGGTTTACAATGGTATAGCCGCCGAAAAAACCACCCGTCATAGCAGCAAAGTGATGTATCAGCTTTTCTCTTTTTTCGCTGTCATACATATTGTTCCCTCTTTGTTCTAATACTATTCTCTAATAAAACCCTTAAACATATGTTTTAATACTAATCTCAGATAAAAAGTGGACAAAAATTTGCGAGGATATTTTTCGCAAGACGAGGCGAAGGACGCCGCAAGGCTGTCGCCTTGCAATTACGACAACGAAGTATTGCGGAAAATAGACCGCAAAGATTGTCTATTTTTTATTTGAGTTTAGTATAAGGCAATACCGCATAATTCGGGTGTGCGGATTGCGCAGTCAGATTTTTCGTCAGAATGTTCAAATAATCAGTTCGCATACTGACGTATGGGGACTGAAATATGCAAGCAAGGCGTGCGCCGCGAATTGTGCGGTGTTGCCTTAAAGATTTTTATCAGAAAACAGTATCAATCAAATTGCAAAAACGGCTGTCTTTTTCAAGACAGCCCGTTATACCTATAAGAAAATTGCGATTTCAAAACCGCTGTTGGATAGCTTTCGCCATAAAAAGCGTTCACAGCTCTTTTTATCTACCTTTTATCAAGTGAAACATATTCCTTAGGCGTAGAAATACTCATATACGCAGGACGAATAATCTTGCCGGCATTGTTAAGCTCTTCCAGTCTGTGCGCGCTCCAGCCTGCAATTCTTGCAGTTGCAAAAAGAGGGGTGTAAAGCTCACACGGAATGTTAAGCATACTGTAAAGCAGTCCGCTGTAGAAATCTACGTTTGATGCCACGCCTTTGTATATTTTGCGCTTTTTGCCGATAATCTCAGGCGCAAGCCTTTCAACAACCGCATAAAGCTCGAATTCATTGGAATATCCCTCAACTTCGGCAAGCTGTTGAACAGCGCCCTTCAAAATTCTTTGACGCGGATCTGAGATCGTGTACACCGCGTGACCCATTCCATAGATAAGGCCCTTGCGGTCGAACGCTTTTTTGTCGAGCAGCCTTTCAAGGTAATCCGCAATAGCGTCCTCGTCCTTCCAATCGGAAATATTTTGCTTCATATCCTCGAACATCTCAAAAACCTTTACATTCGCGCCGCCGTGCTTGGGACCCTTGAGTGAAGCAAGAGCTGCAGCGATCGCGGAATATGTATCTGTTCCGGAAGAAGTAACAACATGCGTCGTAAAGGTTGAGTTGTTGCCGCCGCCGTGCTCCATATGAAGAATCAACGCCATATCAAGCACCTTTGCCTCAAGCTCGGTGTATTTTCTATCGGGTCTGAGCAGCGAAAGTATTACTTCGGCAGTTGACATCGTAGGCTCGGCGCGGTGAATATACAGGCTCTTGTCTCTCAGATAATGGTTGAACGCATGGTAGCCGTAAACCGAAAGCAGCGGAAATACGGAAATCAACTGCACACATTGTCTGAGCACGTTGTTGATTGAAGTATCGTTAGGATTTGAATCATAGCAAAAGAGAGTGAGCACGCTGCGCGCGATTGAGTTCATCATATCCTCGCTCGGAGCTTTTAAAATAACGTCGCGCACAAAGTTCTGAGGCAGAGTACGATAAAGCACCAAAAGCTTTTTAAAGCTTTCGAGCTCATCCTTATCGGGCATCGTGCCAAACAAAAGCAGATAAACAACCTCCTCAAAGCCAAAGCGGTTGTCGCTCATGATACCCTTTACAATGTCGTTGACATTATATCCGCGATAATAAAGCTCTCCGTCGCAGGGAACGAGCTTTCCGTCAACCAGCTTGTTCTGCTTGATTGTCGAAATATCGGTAAGACCGGTCAGAACGCCCTTTCCGTCAAGATCACGCAAGCCTCTTTTTACGTTGTATTTTTTATAAAGCTCCGGGTCAATTCTGGAGTTGTCAATCATTTTTTCCGCGAGAACGTTAATCTCGGGCAGAATATCGGAGTAGTTCCAATTTTCCATCAGAAAATCACTCCCTTTCTTTATTTTGATAAGTTTTGATATTATCACTAATAGTATATCATATTTTCAAAAAAAAGCAAATATGCAATTTTAGCAAACTGAATAATACGCTCAAAATACTTTTATAGACATAATGATGATAATTTTTTGCTAATACTAAGCATCGTACAGCAAGACAGAGCCACATTGAAGTATAGATATGCTCCTCAGGATTTATTTGCGCGTATGAGCAAAAGACAACGTCTCCTTTACATTGTAGCCCCGGTATCAGTATTAAGGCAACACCGCACAATTCACGGCGCACGCCTTGCTTGAATATTGTTTCGTCGGACTGCCCAAAAATCAGCACCCATACGTCAGTATGCGTACTGATTATTTGTACACTCTGCCGAAAAATCTTACTGCGCAATCCGCACACCTGAATTATGATCAATGGCGATTTTCTTTAATCACATTTCGAGCTCATAAACAAACACCCCGCATCTGCCGATAATGTTGTCATAATCAGCAGACCCGAGGTGTTTTATATACAATTGTACCATAGTCCGTTTTGTGTATTGTTACAAAAAAACATTGTATATTTATTGAAACTGTAAATTGAATTTGCAAGATTAAATATGGTATAATAGGGGTGCCAAACAAAGTTGAATATTTATTGCAAACATTTGCGTGTGTTTTTATTTCGGTAAAAACATAGGCTCTTACTTCTACACGCATATTGTTTGCAAATGAAGCTTTGTTTGGCGACAAGTGAGCTGTGTTTTTCTGCGCAGCTTCGGCTGCGCATTTTTATTCTCTTGGGAGGGCTTTCAGTGAAAAAATTAGTATCATTGGTTTTAGTGATGACGTTACTGTTTTCAGTAGTTTCAACAGGCGTAATTTCAATTAGTGCTGCAGAAGTTGATTCCGAACCTATCAGTGCTAACGGAGTTGATTTTCTCTCCGACGAAATGGCTGATAAATTTGTTAAGCTGTTTTATAGTGGAAATCAAGAAGCAGCAGAAGAAGTGCGAGATATCCTTAAAGGAAAAAAGGACGGAACCTTTGACCAAATAAAAGATATCGTTGATAAATCAGCGGACGTATTTGGTTTTTTTGATAAGGATACCCTTGCCGAGTTTTCCGGAAAGGTCGCTGCTCTTGCAGTAGATGATATTTCGTATTTGCTTGACACAGCGTCGAGTGTTTTGTCAATCTATGCAAACGGCAAATCTTTTGTAAAATCAAAAGATGCCGCTCAAAAGGTAGTTGACGGTCTTCAAATTTTCACCAAAATAGTAAAATTGGCAGGCTATTCAAAATATATACCCACAGGAACATCGGCTGCTTTAGTTGCAATTGAAATGGGATTAGCATTGGGCTCCTATTTAGAAGTTCCGTATTTTAAGGAACAAGCAGCAATGTACGAAATGTCCTTGATTATTGAGTATAATACTGATCAAGAGCTCACATATCAAAAAGCGCCTAAGATTATTTTGCAATCTCAAATCACGCAGGAAGAAGCAGATTCAATTTATCAGCATCTTTATCTAAAGTATGTATTAAAAAGAATCTTGACACCCCTCGGTGTTTCAATGGATGATTATAATTTGAATGAAGTTTTAGCAGAACATCCGTCAGAACCTAATCCAACTGATCCGGAAAGCCCAGAACCTTCAACACAACCGACGGAACCACTTCCCGATATTGATGAAACATATTACGGCAATGTTGGTGATTGTTCGTGGTATCTTAATACAAAAATCGGCACTCTTTATATTTTGGGTAACGGAGCAATGGCGAGCTATTCTTCTGCTTCAAGTTATCCTTGGTATGAGTATAGAGGGTATATTAAGAATATATACATTGATAGTGGTGTAATCAAGATAGGTTCCTATGCATTCAGCGGTTGTACAGGAGTAACAGGAACCGTTTCCGTACCGAAATCTGTACAGACAATCGGTGAAGGAGCTTTTGACAGGACGAATCCGTCAAAGATGGTCGTTCCCTTTATCGGGCAAAGCCGAACAGCGTCATATACAGCGGGATTATTAGGTTATTGGTATCCATCCACATATAGCGATTCAAGTATACTTCAATATTACAGCGATAACATTGGAGCTTACAGAGCATATGGTCTGCCCAAAAACCTTAAAGAATTATCAATAACTGACGCTGATAAAATCTCTTACGGGGCATTATACAACTGTAGTTTTATTGAAAAGATA
>CAJODI010000100.1 GCA_905233145.1 uncultured Ruminococcus sp.
CTACACAATCAACGGCTGGGAGCTCGACGTAGAGTAATCTAAAGCAAAAACTTAATTCACACATACAAAACCGATTCACAAGACTGTGGATCGGTTTTAACTATATTTATATAGATAGAATTCTTCGTTGCGCTTTTAATGAATGTACAATCAAGGTGAATTATTATAAAGGCAATACCGCATAATTCTGGTGCGCGGATTGCGTAGTCAGATTTTTCGTTCAAAAACGGTTTTTTCGGAAAATATAAATTTTGGCGGCAACACACCTTTTTCGTGTGCTGCCGCCTTTATATATTTGCTTTGCAGGATAAGCTTTTTGCACATAATTTGAAAACAGCAACAGATTCAAGAGCTTCTTTTGAATATTCACAGTCTGATTTGTTTGCCAAATGATTCATAAGACAGTTGAGTCCCTTGATTTTTTCGTCTTTGTTATGTACAACCGACAAAACGCCGTTTCCGATAACGCTCTGATATTTTGCCGAACAAGAACAAGCCCTTTCGCTGCGCACAAGCCGATACTCACCGTCTATTTCAAAGCCTACCTCCGGATCGGCTTGGGCAAGCTCATATTTTCTTCCGGCTTTTGCTCCGTGAAAATAAAAAATATACTTGCCGTTTTCGCATACAAAGCCGTAATTGACAGGTACAATATAGATTTCGCCTTTGTCATAAAACCCTATTCGTATTATTTTTTGCTCCGAAACAAACGCTTCAATCAAGGCGTTGTCAGTAATTTCTCTGTCTCTTCTTCGCATTTTTTACCGCTCCTTTGATTCTATCGGCGCGTCTGAGTAATTCGGAAGTGAGCTCAAGGTCAAAACATCCTCCTGCGCTCCTCTAACCTCGCCGCGCATCATCAAATCGTTGCAGTAACGGTACAATTGATTTGCGGATTTTGCGGCATTTTCCCAAATCTCCCTTTGCGTGCCGTTCAGCGGCTCGGGAACTATTCCCTCCTCCTGAATCAGCTTGTCACAAACGTAATCGGTAAATTTTAGAGCACCATACATATTCATGTGGTCCTCGTTATAAAAATCATGGTTTGCTTTTATTCCGATTTTTTTCACATCATTTTCAAAGGTATAATAGCTGTAACCAAATTCCTTTACAAACGACGCCATTTTCTGTGAACGCTTTACGCGATCCAGTGTTTTTTCCGTCACAAAATGCGGTGCACGTATAAAAATCACGTTCAAATCTCGCTTTTTACAGTAGTCAAGCAGGTCCAGAAGCTCATCCTCGAGTTTGGGATTAAGTTCAAGCTCCTCGGTCACGCTGCTCAGGCTGTCGTTCAAGCCGGGCTTTGAGGAATTATATATATCAGTAGTCGTGCGAAAGCCCTTTAGGAAATTATAGCCGCGAGCCTGCAACGCAATATCACTTGCTACAAGATGGAAACGCTCGGGATATTCCGTCCAGGTGCCGTGATATTTCATCAGCGGAAAGAAATACTCAGCCTGCTCGTCCGCAGGAACCTTTTTCTGAATGAATTCAAGCTTGTTTACACTAAGCGGAAGATTGTCGAAAAATTTGTGGATGTGCGCCTGGTTACTCTCGTTATCCGCCTCGCCATACAAAAACGCATTCGCTTCTATAATTATGCATTCCGGATGCTGTGTTCTCACTACCTCCTTGACGGCGGTCTTTACACCCTCGGCGGTAATTGATTCGGAAGCCAAAAGATAGCTTGTCAGCTTGCAGCGGTCGTAGGCTCTGCCGGGGATAAAGCTTGTGTAAATATCGCTCGCGCCGATAAACACCGCGTCAAGCGAATCGCGGTCCTCCTGATAAAAGCCTTCTATTCTCAGGCTGTTGTGGTCGGTATTGCGCAAAAAATATCGCTGCAAAATCAAGCAGGTTGCTATTATTGCCATAAAAAAGCATAGTGTTCTGATTGCGCGCCTGAAATACAGTTTTTTCATTTTTCCTTCGCCTTTCATAAATAGATCTAGAACTGCATATAAACAAAGTCAGCAGCGTTATAGCCCGAACCGTAAATTCCATAGATAACAACGGCAATTATGCCGAGATAAAGAAGAATAAATCTCAGTGCAAGCGGCTTTTTATCAAGCATTTCGCGTATCGTTGTGTCGGGGTGGCGTTCCTGAATTACACTTGCAATAAGTATTATTGCCATTCCGATCAGCAGCACAACAAAGTCCTGAGGAATCAATCCCAGCTCGCTGATCTCGGAAATTCCCTTCTCCATATTTTGTCCGGTAAAGAACAGGCCGATTGTCCGGATACCGCAGAAAAACGAAGGCGCAACATCGAAAACATAGCCTATCAGCACTACAATAAAGGTGCGCAAAAGCTGGAAAGCAACAAAAAACGGATTTTTTCTATTAATATGCAGCTTGTCCGTAATGTTGTCAAAAATCGGCTGCAAAAGGATACTCAGCATAATTATCAAGCCGTTCCACAATCCAAAGGCAACGTATTTCCAGCTGGCGCCGTGCCAAACTCCGACCACCAAAAAGACAATCAGCGAAGCGACGCTTGTCGGCAATACCTTTGAAATATGCGCGCCTGCGGCTGTTTTGCCAAATCGTGTTCCTTTGATTTTCTTGCCGGCATTAAGAAAAACATTTGACATGGCAATGGGATAAAACAGATAATTTTTGAGCCAGCCGCCAAGTGAAATATGCCATCTGCGCCAATATTCGTTGATTGACTTTGAAAAATACGGACGCTTGAAGTTATCGATCATGTCTATTCCGAAAATCTGCGCCACACCGCGTGAGATATCAATGCCGCCCGAAAAATCGGCGTAAAGCTGCAAAGCATAGAGCAAAATCGTAAAGGTGAGCGTTGTTCCGTTGTATTTTCCGTAATCCGCTGTTACCGTGTTTATGGCGATAACTGCCCTGTCAGCGATGATAAGCTTTTTGAAAAAGCCCCAGAGAATCAGCTCCATGCCGTATTTCATTCGTGTAAAATTAAATTCATGCGGCTCAAAAAGCTGATTGGCAAGCTGATCGTATATACTGATAGGTCCCTGAACAATCTGCGGAAAGAATGACACAAACAACAGCAGCTTGAATGGATTGCGCTGCGCCTCGGTTTTTTCACGATAAACATCTACGATATATCCCATGGACTGGAAGGTGTAGAATGAGATTCCAAGCGGTAAGAACAGCTTGAGCGTCGGTGCGGAAAATGCAATTCCAAAATTGCCGAGGATATCGTTAAGGCTGCCTGCAAAAAAGTTGTAATACTTTAAAAAGGCAAGTATCCCAAAATTAATTACAAGCACAAGAGCCATAATCAAACGTTTTTGGGTCTTGATTTTGTTTTTATATTTCTTTTTGTATTCTCTGTCCCATTCTTTTTTCTTTTCCTTGAGCAGCTTTTTTGATCTGAGTGAAACATGCTCAATCCACAACGCAGTCAGGAAGGTGCTCAAGGTAGTGAAAACAATAAAATACGCGAATTTATATCCGGCGACAGCATAAAAAAACATACTTGCCGCCAACAAAACAGTCCATTTGTGTTTTTTTGCAGGGAACAAAAAATATACGAGCATGGTCGCCAAAACAAAGAATATAAAGTTAAGCGAAGTGTAGGATATATTAAACAGCAAAATAACCGCCCCTTATTGAGAGTCGAATAGCCGTCTCACGCGAAAAGCCACTGCGAATCGACATATATTTTATTATAGCATAATTTTCTTCTAAATGGTATAAACTTTTAAAGGTTTTTCAAAAATGATTAATAATCACCTTGCTCAGATTTATTTGAGGTAACCAGCGTTTATCTCTTGGTGATTATAAACAAAAATATCATCTGTGATTTGTATAATATAAACAAGGCTCCGATTTGAAAAATTTTTTAAAAAAAGTGTTGACTTTTGCATGATCAGGGTGTATCATAGTCACGTACTCAGATGAACAACCGCAAAACGAGTTGTGAGCTAAGCAACACAAAAACAAACAAAAAACAAAAGGAATATTAAAGGAGAAAACAATCATGACAAAATCAATCAAAACAAGAATCATCAGCATCGCAACAGCAGCACTTATGACACTTTCACTTGCAACAGCAACAATGGCTTCTGCTTCCGCAGCAACAGT
>CAJODI010000101.1 GCA_905233145.1 uncultured Ruminococcus sp.
TCAGACTGCCCAAAAATCAGTATCCATACGTCAGTATGCACACTGATTATTTGTACATTCTGACGAAAAATCTGACTACGCAATCCGCGCACCAGAATTGTGCGGTATTGCCTTAATCAAAAAGCGGTAGGCACAAGGTCTACCGCTGCATTTTTTATAGGAAACTGCTATTGTTGTCAGTGTGGGTCGGATAGGCGTTCGAGAGTGCCCGGCTGCACTTTTTTAGAAAATATCGGTTACAGATTATTTCCTCTGATTATGATTTCAGCCCATTCAACCGGACCGACCGCGCCGTTTTGCTCTATACCAAGCTGCGCCTGCAATTTGGTAACTGCGTTTTTTGTGGCTTCATCATAGGTTCCTGTGACTTCGACGTTAGGAATATTAGGATCGGTTTGTGATATTTTTGACAGATAGCCTTGGATGATTCTTATGCTTTCACCGCTGTCACCCAAGACTAAAAAATTTCCGGGATAGGGTTCACCAATCGCGCTTTGATAGCTTGGCGGCAGCTCACTGACGGCTTTTTTGTAAATATCCTCGATTTTGTAAAAGGTGTTTGCGTCAACTATTCCGTTTATCGGCAAGCCGTAAAATTTCTCAAATGAGAAAACCGCGTCGCGCGTCATGTCGTCAAAAAATCCGGTTATCGCAATAGGCGGCAGCTCCGGATAAAAATAACCCAGAAACGCAAGATAATATTGTAATGCCTCAACGTCTGCTCCGCTGTCTCCCAGTGACATTACCCTGGTATAACGACGCTCGATCTCCGAAATTGTCAGACCTTCGCCGGTAAGCTCCGAAAGCTGTTTTACCGCCGCGAAAACCTGCTTGATTTTGTACCAAGTTGCTTTGCCGACTATTCCGTCAACTGTAAGATTGAAAATTTCCTGAAATTTTTTCACAGCGTTTTCGGTTTCATCATCAAAAACTCCGGTTGTTGTGCTAATAACGGGAATCGCCGGATAGTTTCGCGCGATACGGTTAAGCTCTCGCTTGATTTCGAGCACGTCGTCGCCAAATGAGCCGCGCCTGAGCGGTCTTCCCTGATAGGATGGAATATTATTTGCGACAGGCGCATTGTAGACAAGCTCGATATTGTCACCGTAATAATATTTCAGTATTTCAAATGCACTCAGTCCTCTGTTGGAAAGTTCAACCGTGCCCCACTGAGACAGCCCGTTGCACTGCGTATAAACACCGTCGCAAAACTGAGCGTAAAGCGGTACTATGTTGCCTGAGCGGACAATGTAGTTGTTAAAAATTCGGTCAACTGTTTTGCTGATAGTGTCATAAATTTCTCCGTTTGCCGAAAACGCCTGGTCAATTGCCGTGTCGTTGGTGATGTCAAAGTCATATCCGCGGCTGCGGTAATATTCGGTGTAAACGCGGTTGAGCGCAAAGGAAATTTGCGCCAGAATGTTTGCTTCAATCGCTTCCTTGGGCCAGGTTGGATAAATTTCATTTGAAGCAACGTTTTTAATGTATTCCGTAAAGCTAACCGTTATGTTTTCAGCCGGAACATCGGGACGCGCAAGATGAACGGTTATGCTCTCCGGTATAACAGGCGCGCCGGTCATTGCCAACCCTCAGATCCGGAGCTCAACGGAGTAAGCGCGACGGGGAGTATTGTTTCAATTCGGTCGTGAACCGTAACAGCGCAGTTTGTGATCGTTCCAAAGGCGGGGTGATACAGCGAAATTAAGTAGCTCGGGTCGTCGGTTACGGTTTGTGGAGACTGCGAGGCTGAACCCGGACTTGCCGGAAGAACGATGTTGTTGATTATTCCAGATTCGTCGGTGACGTCAGTGTAAATTGTGTAACGCCTGCCCCTGTAAATCAAATCTATGTCAACCAAAACGCCCTTGATCGGGAACGCTTCATTTGCAACGCTTGTTTGGATTTTAAGAGAGCCTCTGCCGGGATATTCGTGAACAAATTCGTCATATTCGGGAGTAAACGGACTTTGTCCCATCGGGAGCGGAGAGGTTTGGTTAGGATAATTCAAGGAATTCATTTTTGTACCTCCAAAAATATTTCTGAATCATTCTATTCCGGTTTTGTTTATTCGTGAAAAATCAAAGCATCATTCAACGTGAAAAAAACCTCGAAAAAGTGTTGCATTGTTTGTGTAGATTAAGTATAATATATCTATTGGTACAATTTGGAGGAATTTTAATGCTAGAGCTTAAAAATATCAGCTTCAGCGTTGACGATGAAAAGGGTCAAAAGACTATTCTCAGCGACGTCAGCCTGGAGGTCGAAAAAAACGAGTTTGTTGTCGTGACCGGTCCGAACGGCAGCGGCAAGTCAACTCTCGCAAAGCTTATTGCCGGAATTGAAAAGCCGGTTGGCGGAAGCATATTTTTTGACGGAGAGGATATAACCGGACTTGACATAACTTCTAGGGCGAGGCTGGGCATCGCCTACGCCTTTCAGCAGCCGGTAAGATTTAAGGGTATAAAAGTTATCGACCTTTTGCGCCTTGCTGCCCAGAGCAAAATTACAGTTGCTCAGGCTTGCGATTATCTTGCCAAAGTCGGACTTTGCGCCAGAGATTACGTCAACCGCGAGGTCAACGCCTCGCTTTCGGGCGGCGAGCTGAAAAGAATTGAAATCGCAACTGTTCTTGCACGTCCGTCAAAGCTTATGGTTTTTGATGAGCCCGAGGCCGGAATCGACCTTTGGAGCTTTAAGAATCTGATTGAAACCTTTGAAAAGATGCGCGACAAGGGTCGCTCAATTATTATAATTTCTCACCAGGAGAGAATTTTGAACATCGCCGACAGAATAATTGTAATTGCAGACGGCAAGGTGTCAAATCAGGGAGCGGCTCAGGAAATATTGCCAAAGCTTTTGGGAACGACAGCAGCCGTAAAAATGTGTGCAAAGGTTGATTGAGGAGGACTGAGATATGCTTGATTTAAGTAAGATTCAAAACGAGCTTATGCGCGAAATCGCCGACTTAAGCGAGGTTCCGCAGGGTGCGTATAATTTCAGAGCCAACGGTCAGCTTGCCGGCAGACACACCACCGCGAATATTGACATAAATTCCAAGGAAAACGGCAGCGGAATTGATATTTTTATCAAACCAAATACCGTTGGTGAGACTGTGCATATTCCGGTTGTCATCAGCGAAAGCGGCGTGAACGAAACAGTTTACAACGACTTTTTCATCGGCGACAACTGCGATGTTGTGATCGTTGCCGGCTGCGGAATTGATAACTGCGGCGCGCACGATTCCGAGCATGACGGCGTTCACAGATTTTACGTGGGCAAGAACTCGAAAATTAAATACATGGAAAAGCATTACGGCTCGGGCGACGGCTCAGGCAAGCGAATCCTCAACCCGGTTACCGAGGCTTATATGGAAGAAAGCAGCGTTATGGAGATGGAAATGGTGCAAATCAAGGGCGTCGATTCCACCGAGAGAAAAACCGTTGCCAAGCTAAAGGAAAACGCAAAGCTGATTGTTCGTGAAAGGCTGATGACTCACGGAGTGCAAAGTGCTTCGAGCATATACAAAGTCGAGCTCAACGGCGACGGCTCAAGCGCGGACATCGTATCGCGTTCCGTCGCAAGAGACGATTCGTTCCAGAAGCTCGATTTGTGCGTTGACGGAAACGCGGAGTGCAGCGGTCATACTGAATGTGATTCCATAATTATGGATAACGGCAGGATCCTTGCTGTTCCGTCGCTGGAGGCGAACAACGTTGACGCTATGCTTGTTCACGAAGCTGCGATCGGAAAAATCGCCGGAGAACAGCTTATCAAGCTTATGACTCTGGGACTTACAGAGCAGGAGGCTGAGGAGCAGATCATTAACGGCTTCTTGGCATAATATTAAGGCAACACCGCACAATTCATGGCGCACGCCTTGCTTGCATATTATTCCGTCAGACTGCCCAAAAATCAGTATCCATACGTCAGTATGCA
>CAJODI010000102.1 GCA_905233145.1 uncultured Ruminococcus sp.
TTTTGAGCTTTTCGCCTTGCCTTGCGGGCGGCTTTTCCCTCAACAACGCAAGAGCTATTATACATCTTTCCGCTCGCTTTGTCAACACCTTTTTTGAAATTTTTTATTTTTATAGTTATTTTTTCAAGTTTCTCTTGTTAAATTGTTATGTATATCAAAGCTATCCAACATTTGCGTGCAAGATTTTTCCCGCCGCAAATGTTGGACTTCTCTTTTTCAGTCAGCTTTCAGTCTGCTGAATTTGGATTACTTCATGCTGTTTTCGTAAGATTCAATCATTTTCTTGACCATCTGTCCGCCGATTGAGCCTGCCTGACGTGAGGTGAGGTCGCCGTTGTAGCCCTGCTTTAAATTTACCCCTACTTCATTAGCACATTCCATTTTAAAGCGGTTCATCGCTTCCTTTGCCTCAGGGACGTTGATCTGATTGTTGTTATTGCTTGACATATTGCTTCTCCTTTTTGGTTCATACCGATTTTCGCATTATTCCGAAAATCGGCTGAACTTTCGTTCTGCACCAAAATCGGATATCTATGCTATGTCGGTATTTCATCTATCTAAAGCGACGCTTTGACTTCTCAAATTTTCGTCGCAATAGTATTGTTAGGAGCTTTTTTTTATTTATTATTTGAAATTTATGTCAGATTTTTTGACTACAAGCTTTTGGCTGCACCAAAAGCTTACTTCGCCGATTTTTGCCTGTTTAATTCAATAACCGCTTCAATATGGTCAATCACAAAATGCTGGGCGTTCAGATTGTAGAATACACCCTCGTATGACGTACCGTACTGGTTGGTTCTCTCTTCGGTCAGGATTCCGATATTATGTCCGGCGCTTGTCGGGCGTTTTCTTGACTTATCATTTATAATCACTTCCGTCATCATTCCGATATCAGTCAGCCAGTCTGTTATTACGCCGCGCTTGAGCTCTTTTACATAAATCGAATCGACCAGATCGTTAAGACGTTTTGTCAGCTCCGAAACCGAGATTGGCGTCTCGGAATAATCAAAGCCCGCAAGCTGCTCCGGGGTAACATTATAATCCGCTCTTTCGGGCATTTCAACCTTAAACTTTCCCTTGTTATCTACAATCTGCTTTAAGATTCCCGACGTATAGAAAAGGCAGCGCGAAATCCTTACGTTGTTTATGACATCGTTCTCCGGCACTTCCCTGTCCGTCAGAGGATTCACGCCGTTGGCCAGCTTTTCCAAATACATTTGTGCTCTTGCGATTATTTCAATTTCGTTCATTTTTTTCCTCTTTTCACTTTTATTGTCATATAGAAATTATTAGAAGGTTCCCATATTTATTTTGCCGCAAACTGACTGTTGTACAGCTTGGTATAGAAACCGTTTTGCGCAAGCAATTCGTCGTGACTGCCCTGCTCTATAACATCTCCGTCCCTCATAACCAGGATAATGTCGCTCTCTTTGATTGTCGAAAGTCTGTGAGCAACAACAAAGCTTGTTCTGCCCTTCATGATTTGAGCAAATGCTTTTTGAACGCGGATTTCGGTCAGCGTGTCTATTGAAGAAGTCGCTTCGTCCAGAATCAGAATCGTCGGATTTGTAAGCATGGCTCTTGCTATGCAGAGCAGCTGCTTTTGACCCTGACTCAGGTTTCCGCCGCCCTCGCTGATTTCTGTGTCATATCCGTTCGGCATTCTGCGAATAAAGCTGTTGGCATAAGCCGCCTTTGCCGCAGCTATAACCTCGTCGTCCGAGGCATTTTCGTTGCCATAGCGAAGATTTTCCATAATCGTTCCGCAAAACAGCCAGCTGTCTTGAAGAACCATACCGTAGCAGCCGCGCAGTTCATCACGGCTAAGCTTGCGGATATCCACACCGTCTATGCTGATTGTGCCGCTGTCAATATCATAAAACCGCATCAAAAGGTTTATGAGCGTAGTCTTGCCGCAGCCTGTCGGTCCCACTATCGCCACATGGCAGCCCTGCTTAACATCAAGCGAAAAATCCTTTATCAGAGGCTTTTCCGGGTGATAGGAAAAACTCACGTTTTGAATTTTTACGTTGCCCTTGCAGCGGTCAAGCCTTTTGGGATATTCAACGGGCTTTTCATCATCAGCGGCAAGCACCTCAAAAACCCGTTCACAAGCCGCTACCGCGGTCTGAAGCTGAGTAAGAACCCCCGTCACCTCGTTAAACGGCTTTGTATACTGGTTGGCATATGTCAAAAAGCATGAAAGCTGACCGACCGACAAGCTTCCGGAGATCGCAAAAGCAGCACCGATCACTCCAACGGCAGCATAAACTACAGCGTTTACAAAGCGTGTGCTCGGATTGGCAAGCGCGCCGGCAAACTGCGCCTTGAAGCCCACATCGTAAAGCTCGTTATTGTATTTTTCAAATCTCTCAAAGGCACGCTCTTCGTAGGCAAACGCCTTTACAAGCCTTTGATTTCCGACATATTCCTCGACAAACGAGGATATTTCGCCCTGCAAAACCTGCTGGCGTGTAAATCGCCTGTGTGTCAGCTTGCCGATAAACGCCGCCAAAAACAGCGAAAGCGGAGTAAGCACAAAAACTACAATCGCGATTTTCCAGTTGATGAACAGCATAAAAATCAGCGTGCCGACTATCGTGACAACACCCGAAAACAGCTGAATAAAAATCTGAGTCATGCCGTCGCCCACCGCGTCAACATCGTTTATCACCCGGCTGATAAGGTCGCCGTGCGGATGTGAGTCAATATAAGAAAGAGGAACGGAATTGAATTTTCTGAAAACCTCGCGTCTCAGGTCACGAACAATTTTATAGCTGACGGCATTGATAAGGTAATTCATCAGCCACTGAAAGATTACTACGCCGATGACTGAGACTGCGATTTCAGCAAGAATAAAAGAAACACTTTGAAAATCTACGTTGTTTACGCCTATAATACTGTCTATCGCGTTGCCGATAAGCACCGGGATAAACAGTGTCAGCGATACGCTTACAAGCGCGCTCAAAACAGATAAAGCGAGCAAATACCAATATGGCTTTAACGCCTTTAGTACCGGCGAAAGCGAGGACTTCTTTTTCATTGTGCCGCCTCCTTTTCGCTTAGCTGAGACAGGCAAATCTCTCTGTAGGTACCGCAGCTTTCAAGCAATTCTGTATGGGTGCCCTGTCCGACAGCTTTTCCGTCGTCGAGAACAATTATTAAATCTGCGTTTTTTATGGTTGAGCAACGCTGGGTCACAATAATAACGGTTGTGTTTTCGGTATTTTCGCTCAGAGCATTTCTCAAAGCCGCGTCTGTCGCGAAATCCAAAGCAGAAAAGCTGTCGTCAAGGATGAGCAGACTTGGTTTTCCGACTAACGCTCTTGCAACGCAAAGTCTCTGACGCTGACCGCCGCTGAAATTCTTTCCTCCCTGTTCAACGCGCGAATCAAGCCCAAACGGGAGCTTGGAGACAAAATCATAAGCCTGTGCGATTTTGAGCGCGGAAATAATTTCATCATCTCCGGCTTCCTCGTTTCTCCACTTCATGTTGTCGCGGATCGTGCCGCTTATAAGCGTTGACTGCTGCGGAACGATACCGATTTGCTCGCGCAGAGAATGAACCGTAACGTCGCGCAGGTCGTGCCCGTCAATTTTAATTGAACCGGCAGTCACGTCGTAGAATCGCGGAATTAAATTTGCAATGGTCGATTTGCCCGCGCCGCTCGGACCAACAAAGGCAATCATCTGCCCCGGCTTAACGGTAAAGCTGACGTCCTCAAGCGCATTGTGCACGCCGTCATAACTGAACGTCACGTTCTCGACAACAACACTGCCTGCGACCTTCGGCAAGTCAATCGCATTTGGTTTATCGTTAACAGTTTCCGGCAAGTCGAGCACGGAAAAAATTCTGTCGATAGCCGCCATTGCCTTTTGCAATCGTCCGTAAATTCGCGACAGCCGCTTGACGGGGTTGGCAAGG
>CAJODI010000103.1 GCA_905233145.1 uncultured Ruminococcus sp.
AATGTCGTTTTCTTGCTGTTGAAATGTGATGATATTTTACAAGTCTTTATCTGTTACTTATGCTGAGAGGCTGCCGCATCATTTTGCGACAGCCCCTTTATTTTATTGCTAATACTAAACTCAGTGAATAAGCTTAGTTCCAAACCAAATAAAAAGTACTGCCGTACCAAGCAATACGATTAACGCAGCTGCCATATTCCATAAACCAGTCAAAGCACTTAGAGCAGGCGAACATGCGACAAGCGCAAGTACCTTTGCAAACCGCGTCATATATTCTTTGGGATTTTTTGGTTCCACAGATGTACGCGCCCGAGTCGGAAGCATATTATAATCCTTGAAAACAGCCATCAATCCGGCATATATCCACAATGCGACAGCAAAAATCCCCATTAGCACAGAGTATCCGTATTCCATTAAATCTTCTCCAAATATTTTTTATTATAATACCGTAAAAATCAAAATCTGTCTATAGATATACGCAAAAATTAGGGTAAAACATATAACAAAAAATTCCGCTGCCGGACAACAAGCTTATGTTATCCGGCAGCGGTATAATTATGACAGCGCCGCCTTTATAAACGCCGAAAAAAGCGGATGAGGTTTGTTTGGGCGGCTCTTAAATTCGGGGTGATACTGAACTCCGATATAAAAATCGCGGTCGGTCAGCTCTACCGTCTCGACAAGCCTGCCGTCGGGCGAAAGCCCGGAAAGCGTTAAGCCTGCCGATTCAAGCACCTCGCGGTAGTCGTTATTAAACTCGTAGCGATGGCGATGGCGTTCGCTGATTTTGGTTTTGCCGTAAGCGCGGTGCATCGCGGTGTTTTCTTTTATAATGCACGGATACGCGCCTAACCTTAATGTGCCTCCCTTGTCGATTTCATCATTTTGTCCCGGCATAAAGTCGATTACCTTCGCGACGTTATGAGCAAATTCACCTGAGCTTGCGTTCTCGATTCCTGCGGCGTTTCGCGCAAATTCGATTACGGCAATCTGCATACCGAGGCAGATTCCAAAGTAAGGGACACTGTTTTCTCTGGCGTATTTTGCCGCAAGAATCATACCCTCTATTCCTCTTTGACCGAAGCCTCCGGGAACGATAATTCCGTCAAGCCCCGACAGAGTTTTATCAACACTTTCTTCTGTGATATTTTCGGAATCGATCCAATTGATTTCTACGCTTGAATTAAGATAAAAACCTGCGTGACGAAGTGCCTCCGCAACAGAAAGATACGCGTCGTGAAGCTCTACATATTTGCCTACCAAGCCGATTGTTACACTGTTTTCCCGGCTTTTTATCCGTTCTGTCATATACTCCCAGTCTTTGAGATCCGGAGCATTTGCTTTTATTTTCAATTTGCGGCAAACCGTTTCTGAAAAGCCTGCCTTTTCCAGCATCAAGGGTGCTTCGTAAAGAATTGGAAGCGTCAGGTTTTCAACAACGCAGTCTCTTTGAACGTTACAAAAGTGAGCTATCTTATCAAATATGCTTTCGTCGGAGATTGGTTCGTCAACACGCAAAATTATTATATCGGGAGAAACGCCAAAGCTCTGCAATTCCTTAACGCTGTGCTGGGTCGGCTTGCTTTTGTGCTCACCCGACGCCTTGAGGTACGGCACAAGGGTGACGTGGATATACAGCCTGTTGTCCTGACCGACCTCGTGACCGACCTGACGGATTGCCTCGATAAACGGCTGGCTTTCAATGTCGCCGATTGTGCCCCCGATCTCGGTGATAACAACGTCGGCGTCGGTCTTTTTGCCGACGGAATAGATAAATCTTTTGATCTCGTCTGTGATGTGCGGAATAACCTGGACGGTTTTGCCAAGGTATTCGCCGCGGCGTTCCTTTGACAGAACATTTGAATATACCTTGCCTGTGGTAAGGTTTGAATACTTGTTCAAATCCTCGTCGATAAACCGCTCGTAATGCCCAAGGTCAAGGTCGGTTTCCGCTCCGTCCTCGGTAACATAAACCTCGCCGTGCTGGTATGGGCTCATTGTGCCGGGATCGACATTGATATACGGATCAAGCTTTTGCGCTGCCACCTTTAGTCCTCTCGATTTCAAAAGTCTGCCTAGCGAAGCGGCGGTGATTCCTTTGCCCAGTCCCGAGACAACTCCTCCTGTTACAAAAATGTATTTTGTCATTATTTGCTCCTCATAAATTCGTATAGCCCATTAAACTAAGATCAACTTCTCTTGCGCATTCTCTGCCGTCGCGAATTGCGCGGACTACAAGCGACTGACCGCTGCGGACGTCGCCTGCGGCGTAAACATTTTCTGCGCTCGTCAGGTGAGAACCTTCTGCGCAGGCAATGTTGGTTCTGCCGTCGGTATTGACTCCAAATGCCTTTGTGACATAGCTCTCGCTGCCGAGAAAGCCCGCCGCAATCAACACAAGCTCACATTTGACCTCGTACTCCGAGTCTTCAATCTGCTGCATACTCATACGTCCGGTTTTTTTGTCCTTTTCAAAGCTCAGTTTAACAAGCACAGCACCCTTTAGTCTGCCGTTTTTATCCTTTATAAACTCCTTGACAGTTGTACGGTATACTCTTGGATCACTGCCGAAAACCTCGGCAGCTTCCTGCTGACCGTAGTCGGTTTTGCATACCCTGGGCCACTGTGGCCAAGGATTATTTTCAGCTCTTGTATCCGGAAGCCTGGGCATCATTTCAAGCTGCAAAACGCTCTTTGCTCCGTGACGAACACAGGTGCCGACACAGTCGTTTCCGGTATCCCCGCCGCCGATTACTATCACATTTTTATCCTTTGCCGAGATAAACGTTCCTTCTCTTAAGCCGTTGTCGAGCAGAGCCTTTGTGGTCGATTTTAAGAAATCAACCGCAAAATACACTCCCTCTGCCTCACGCCCCTTAACGTTGATATCTCTCGGATTTGAAGCTCCGCAGCACAGGATAATTCTGTCAAAGCTCATTTTTAATTCTTTTTCAGAAATATCTTTGCCGACATTGACGTTGGTTATAAACTCAACGCCTTCTTCTTTCATAATGCTGATTCTGCGCTCGACAATCTGCTTTTCGAGCTTCATATTAGGAATACCGTACATCAGCAAGCCGCCGATTCGGTCGCTTCGTTCAAAAACCGTTACGCTGTGACCGCGCTGATTAAGCCGGTCCGCTGCGGCAAGTCCCGAGGGACCCGACCCGATTACGGCAATTTTTTTGCCTGTTCTCATTTTTGGCGGATTCGGCTTTGCCCATCCCTCGGAGTATGCGGTTTCAACTATCAAATATTCATTATTTCTGACCGTTACCGCGTCTCCGTTTGCGCCGCAGGTACAAGCTTTTTCACACAGCGCAGGACATACGCGTGAGGTGAACTCGGGAAAATTATTTGTAAGCCTGAGCCGCTGATACGCCTGCTCAACCGAACCGCGAAAGAGCAGATCGTTCCACTCGGGAATCAGGTTATTTAAAGGACAGCCGCTTATCATACCGCCGATATCAAGCCCCGATTGGCAGAACGGCACGCCGCATTCCATACACCTTGACGCCTGCTTTTTTTGCTTGTCAAGGCTTAAAGGTGTGTGAAATTCGTTATAGTTATTGATTCTTTCTTTTACGGAGAAGGCGTGGGCTTCCTCGCGCTCATATTCCAAAAATCCTGTAGGCTTTCCCATTAGTGCGCCTCCTTTGTAAGCTTGTCAAATGCAGCGATTTCAGCTTGATCAGTGCTTAGTCCGCGAGCAATGCCCCCGGCAATTTCATCGGTTATAAGCTTGTAGTCATACGGAATAATCTTTTTAAAAAGCGGCAGATATGTGCTGAAATCCGCAAGGATTCGTTTGCCCTTTTGCGAGCCTGTCGCCTGTATGTGTTCGTTCAAAAGTTCTCCTCCGTGGCAACTTCAA
>CAJODI010000104.1:0-3467 GCA_905233145.1 uncultured Ruminococcus sp.
TACGGATTGCGCAGTCAGATTTTTCGTCAGAATGTTCAAATAATCAGTTCGCATACTGACGTATGAGGACTGATTTTTGGGCAGTCTGACGGAATAATATGCAAGCAAGGCGTGCGCCGCGAATTGTGCGGTGTTGCCTTAAAATTCACAGAATAGTGATAGCGATGGTAGAATATTTGCTGACGGAGAACAAAAGCTCCGAAAACACAACAGAATACGGAATTATGGCAATTGACGATTCCGGAGAAAAGCTGCTGATAGATTCTATTGCGGAGAATAAATCAGATGTAAAACTATTATGCGAAATGCTAACCGAGCTTGATGTGGAGCTCTGCCACTTTGAGAACATTGTAGAAGATTATCTCACTGACTTTTGCATTTAACGCAAAACTATGATAAAATAAGAATAACGATCAAATTTTTGAAAAGGTTTGTGTTAAGCATGATTTGCAGTCTTTGTCCCAGAAAATGCCGCGCCGTTCGCACCGAGCTCAACGGCGAAGGCTTTTGCCGAATGGGAACACTGCCGTTTGTTGCAAGAGTCGCGCCTCACTTTGGCGAAGAGCCTTGCATAAGCGGCGACAAGGGCAGCGGAACGGTGTTTTTTTCCGGCTGCACGCTCAGCTGCGTATATTGTCAAAACTTTGCGATTTCGGCGGAAAACAAGGGCAGAGCAATCACCCCCGAACAGCTTGCCGACTGTTACAAGCAGCTTGAAGAACAGGGTGTTCATAATATCAACCTTGTAACAGCCGATCATTTTGCTCCTGCTGTGGTCAAAAGTCTGGATATTTACAAGCCCTCTGTCCCTGTGATCTATAACTGCGGCGGCTATGCTTCGCCTACGATACTTTCCATGCTGGACGGTTACATCGACGTTTATCTCCCCGACTTTAAATACAGCAGCAACGCCCTGGCAGAAAAATATTCAAACGCACCGGGATATACCGACGTTGCTTTGGCTGCAATCCGAGAGATGATTTTTCAAGTCGGCAAACCGGCGTTTGACAACAACGGAATGATAAAGCGCGGAGTTATCGTGCGGCACCTGGTCCTGCCCTCTCACACGAAAAACAGCATAGAAGTAATCGACATTTTGCGAAGGAATTTCAGTAATCAAATACTTGTAAGCCTTATGTGCCAATACGTTCCGTGCGGCAAAGCAGCACAGTTTCCTAAAATAAACCGTACGCTGACAAAACGTGAGTACGAAAAAGTAAAGCGTGAGCTGCTGCAAAGCGGACTTGACGGCTTCACCCAAGATCTTTCCTCTGCCACAAAAGACTGGATCCCGAAATGGGATTTTTAATCCGAGTTTTTTAATCCGAGTTTTTTAATCCGAGTAGAAAGCTCGGTATTAAGCCATACTTCGGTGGCCCGAAAATAGGTTTTATTCAAAGCTGAAAGTTTAATGTCAAGCGTCATATCTCGGTTGCGCTAAAACAAATTTTATTCTTAGCTTAATGCCTAGTGTCAAGCCATACTTCGGTGGTCCGAAAATAAGTTTTATTCAAAGCTGAAAGTTTAATGTCAAGCGTCACATCTCGGTTGCGCCAAAACAAATTCTATTCCTATACTAAAACTGCCCGGAGTAAAAATTTCCTTGATTTTATTAGTGGGTTTTTGTAAATGATATATTAGCGACTGCTTTTGACAATCTGAAAGGCAATTTAGAATGAAAAATTAAAAAGTATTAATTCTATGCAAGAAATAAATATTGTTTTTTATTTCTTTTTTGAAAAAAATAACAAGTTCGTTTTCAGTTTGTTAAATTTAAAAATAATTGTAACAATTTAGTGACAACTTGAGTACAACTTGCCCAAAAAACGGTTACAATTTTCAGATTTCGTTGACTTTACTACAAGTTTGTAGTATCATTTTCTACAGGAGAATTGTTACATTACACATACGTAACCACAACATATGGTTTACTTTAACAAAAATGTAATATATATTGTGTTTTATTAATTAATATTGACTTTTTGGACTTGATTTTTCAGCCCTAACTTTTTCGGTTTTATGAAAAATCCGAAAAAAACTATGTTTTATATTTGATTTTCAAAGGCGGACTAGGGTGTCCGGCTATACTTTTTGATTAGGAAAAAAGCATTGGAGTGTGCAACTTGGAAAAATTCGTAGTAACGGGCGGCAAGCCGCTCTTCGGCGAAGTGAATATCAGCGGCGCGAAAAACGCGGCTGTAGCTATTATCCCGGCAGTGATTCTTTGCGACGAACCCTGCCAAATTGAAAATATTCCAAACATCAGCGACGTTTCGCTTATCAGCAAGATTTTGCAGCAAATGGGTGCCAAGGTTAGGAGAATCAACAAATCCTCGCTATATATCGACCCCACCAGCCTGCACACCTGCAGCGCGGTAACCGATCTTGTAAGAGGTATGCGTGCGTCTTATTATCTTCTCGGCGCGCTGCTGGGCAAATACGGCCAAGCCAAGGTTGCCCTTCCCGGAGGCTGCAATTTCGGCGTTCGTCCAATTGACCAGCATCTCAAGGGCTTTGAGGCGCTGGGCGCGGACACCAAACTTGTTGACGGCGCGATCATCGAAGCGGAATGTGAGCAGCTTGAGGGCAACCATGTTTATCTTGACGTTGTGTCTGTCGGCGCGACAATGAATATTATGCTTGCAGCTTGCAGAGCCAAGGGTCAGACCGTTATTGAAAACGCGGCAAGAGAGCCGCATATTGTTGACCTCGCCAACTTTCTCAATTCAATGGGAGCAGACATCAGAGGCGCAGGTACAGATGTTATCAAAATTCGCGGCGTTTCCTATATGCACGGAATCACCTATTCAATTATCCCCGACCAAATCGAAGCGGGAACCTATATGTGTGCTGCGGCGGCAACACGCGGCTGCATCACAATAACAAACATAACGCCAAAGCATCTCGAATCCATCACCGCAAAATTCCGCGAAATGGGCGTTAAAATTACCGAGTATGACGAAGCGTTGACTATTGACGCGACCCAAAAGCCGCTCAAACGCTGCAATATAAAAACTATGCCTCATCCCGGATTTCCGACCGACTGCCAGCCGCAGTTTACAGCTCTGCTTATGAGTATTCCGGGCACAAGCATTGTCAACGAAAATGTTTGGGATAACCGCTATCAGTACATCAGCGAGCTTATCCGTATGGGCGCACATATTTCGGTTGAGGGCAGACTTGCGATTATTGAGGGCGGAACTCCGCTCACAGCTGCTCCTGTCAAGGCAACCGATCTCAGAGCCGGCGCGGCAATGATTATTGCAGCCCTTCAAATCAACGGCGTAACCGAAATCTCGAGCATCCAATATATTGAAAGAGGCTACGAGGACGTTGTTGAAAAATTCAGATCCTTGGGTGCGGACATCAAAAAAGTTTATTACACCGGTGATAATGAAGAAGAGCTCGGAGCATAAAGCTTTTCCGTAGCATATTTTTATTTCGCACAATTTTTTATTTGAGTTTAG
>CAJODI010000104.1:3478-10784 GCA_905233145.1 uncultured Ruminococcus sp.
ATATTTGGGCTCTCTTTTTGCGTATATACAAATCCTAAATGACATATATTTCCTGCTAACGCAGGGCTTTTTCTTTTTTTATTCCAATATTATACAAGGCTCTCACGGAATAAACAACCACAATACACTGCAAAGCCATAGCAACAAGTGAAATCCAAAAATTTCCGTTTGCATTGAAGGAATACAGATCGCGCCAGCCGCCGTTTTTTTCACCGATGACAACCACCATTATAATATAAACCACACTGTAAATCATTACGGGCAAATAAGCTATATGAGCCGCGGCTATGCTCAGGCGATATCCTTTTTCAAAAACGCACAACGATATCAAGGACATTAGCGGCGCGCACAAGTGAACATGAAAATATGTTCCGCCGAAGATGAATGAAAAGCTGTATTTCGGCGCAAGGTAAAACAGACTCGTCAGCATTGTGATTGTCAGACAGACTGTTCCGGCAAATTTCAAAATCAATGCTGCTTTCGGCAATAGTTTTGCCTTGTTTCTGAGAATTTTTACGTCAAATATCGCCACAACCACAGAGCCGATCGCCGCAAAAATATTTGAATCCGTTGTAAAAAAATAAAATATTTCCGATTTGCTTTTAATTATTGAATTCTCCGTAAAAAAATACGATATGATAACCCCGGTTGTTATCGCCGCGACCAAAAGATTTACCACGAGCGAAGCTGTCGCTTTTGTTTTTAGAGACACAAAATCACCCCTTGTATTCATAAGGCAACACCGCGCAATCCGTACACCTGAATTATGCGGTATTGCCATAAAAAACATACTGTTCAATTAGCTATCGCTAACTTGATATCAAAAAACGACAGGGCTAACCCTGCCGTTGAAGATTTTTAGAACTCCTATTAGCCAATTAGCCCTGTTCGGGTGCGCCAACAGGACAAACCTCTGCGCAAGAGCCGCAGTCTACGCATGTATCAGCGTCTATAACATACTTGCCGTCGCCCTCTGAAATTGCTGAGCAAGGACACTCATCAGCGCATGCGCCGCACATGATGCACTCGTCATTGATTACATATGCCATATGTACACCTCCTTTTTATATCTAATCCACCCTTATTGTAGCACATTTTTTTATAAATGCAAGTGTTTTTTAAAAAAATATTAGGGTACGCTTAGTAATTTTATTCAAGTCCGTTAAGTTCTTCAAGCTCCTTTTTGTTCACCTTGATGTATCCATCCTTTACGAGCTTGCATTGTTTGACCTTAAAGCTCTTTGGTGCAACATCCGCAGGCGTATTGTCGAGCTTGACCTTCAGCGTTCCGGCAATCAGATTGTTCTCAACAACAAGCCCCTTGCCCTCGGGTGTGTTCACGATCGCGCCAACCTTTGGAGTGCGCTTCAAAAGATCGGTATATGCCGCCTGCTCATATTTTAGACAGCACATCAGTCTGCCGCAGGTCCCGGAAATCTTAACCGGAGAAAGAGAAAGCCCCTGTTCCTTTGCCATCTTAATTGACACCGGCTGAAATTCGCCCAAAAAGCCCGAACAACAGAACGGTCTGCCGCAAACTCCGAGACCGCCGAGCATTTTTGCCTCGTCTCTGACTCCTATCTGTCTGAGTTCGATTCTGGTACGGAACACAGACGCCAAATCCTTTACCAAAGCGCGGAAGTCAACTCTGCCGTCAGCGGTAAAATAGAAGATGATCTTGCTGTTGTCAAAGGTGTATTCAACATTGACAAGCTTCATCTCCAATTTGTGGTTTGCAATTTTCTGTTCGCAAATACGCGCTGCTTCCTTTTCCTTGAGCCTGTTCTCAGCTTGCTTTCTGAGATCCTCTTCGTTCGCGATTCGGATAAGCGGCTTAAGCTCATGCTCAAGTTTATCGTCGTCAATTTCCTTGTTTGCCATGGCAACTTCGCCGCATTCCAATCCGCGCGCAGTTTCAACAATTACCATATCACCCACGCTGAGCTTGTTGTCGAGCGGATCAAAATAATAGATTTTTCCAACTTCTTTAAATCTAACTCCTATTACCTCTGCCATGAAATCCTCCTATATTCTCCGCACAGCCATGTGGCGAAAAGGTTTATATTAATGTTGGTTTTTGTCTTGGTTTGAACGTCACGCGTCAGCGCGATCAGCTCAATTAACACGCCCTTTGGAAGTGTTGCTGCGATTTTCATTCCCAGCGCGTGATTTCTGATTGCTTTGGCACCGGAAAGCACCGCCAGTCCGTCGCGCAAAAGCATTGCGACTGCGCTGAGTATTTCTCCCGATTGTTCTTTGTCGAAAATCGCCCGGAACGCAAGCAAAAGGTCGTATTCGCGCGGCGAAAGTATTCCGCTGACAATCGCCTCGGCGTAACCCATAACATCGCTTCCCGGTTCTGCTTCTGTGCCAAGTCTGAGCAAGGTGCAGCGTGAAAGTATCGTGGTCAGCAGTCTGCGCGAATTTTGGCAAAGCAAAATAAAGCTTACGTCCTGCGGCGGCTCCTCCAACACCTTTAAAAAAGCATTTTGCACCACCGTCGTCATACACTCGTCGGCGTGCTCAAAAATATATATCTTACATTCCGCCTCGTTTGGGCGGATATAAACGTCTCTGATAACATCTCGAATTTGTTCAATCGAGTAGGTTTTTGATTTATTTGTCGTTTTGAGATAGGCAATATCGGCATGTGCCTTGTTAAACGCCTTTTGACATTGAGGGCATTTTCCGCAGGGCTTGTTTTCTTTTTGGCAAACAGCAAACATCGACAATGCTTTTGCCGCCTCATTCGCTGTTTTGTCGTCATGAGATTCAATCACAACAGCGTGAGGCAGCCTTTCGCCGCTTGCAAGAGCCGAGAGTGCGTCCGCCGTTCTTTTGTCAAATTCAAAGCTGCTCAGATTCAACGCTCTCCCCCTCACTTGTGCCGGTGTTTTTTATCTTTGTCTGTTTTTTTCTTGATAAAAGCAGATTAAAAATGTCGCCTAATAATCAAAGCTTGATGATGTTTGTCACGATATCGCCCTTTTCTGTGATGTCGATATAGGCGCAGGTCGCGCCGTAGCCGCTGCAATGACCCGGGTTCAAAAGGTACAAGCCGTCGCTGTAATCTGAAACAGCGTAATGAGTGTGGCCGTAAACCGCAATGTCGGCTTGCTTTTCACGCGCAGCGTATTCGAGATTTTGAAGTCCGTATTTTACGTTATACATATGACCGTGACAAATCAAAAAACGCTTGCCGCCGATTGGTCGCAGCTCCTCAAGCGGAAGCTGCGAGCCAAAGTCACAATTGCCCTTTACAGCGATTATTGCTTTGTCTCTAACGGTTTTTTGAAGGTAATCAAGCTCGTCGCGGCTGTCGCCGCAGTGAATAATAACCTCAGCAGTGGGTTGGGAATTCACTGCCTTGATTGTTGTGTGCAAATCTCCGTGAGTATCGGAAATTACCAAAATTCTCACAAAATCACCCTAACCTTTCCGCTATCCCCGGTCTTGTGCTTATGGCAACACCGCACAATTCTGGCGCACGCCTTGCTTGCATATTATTCCGTCAGACTGCCCAAAAATCAGTATCCATACGTCAGTATGCACACTGATTATTACGCAATCCGCGCACCAGAATTATGCGGTATTGCCTTATTTTATTCTGTATTAGTTATTATTTTTGAATAAGCGCATATTATATACCGAGGTGGTTTTATGTCTGAAAATAATGTCAACAAGCTGTTTGGCGAGCTGTCAAAACAGCTTGGAATGTCGGGCGAACAGATAAAAAACGCTGCCGCCGACGGAAATGTAAGCAGTATTCTCAGCAAAGCAAATCCAAACGACAAGCGACAAGCCGAGGAGATCCTGAGCGATCCGGAAAAAACAAAACAGATTTTGAATTCGCCGCAGGCTCAGGCACTGATAAAAATTCTGAATCAAAATAAGCCCTAATCCACAAGGAAGCCCCTTAAAGTTCTACAAATCAAGGTAATACCGCAAAAGCAAAAAGCGGTATTGCCTTGGTAATTATCGTTATAAGCAGGTGAAAACATGTCAGAGCTTGAAGATAAAATAAATCAAATCCTAAGCAATCCCGAAGCTTTGAAACAGGTGCAAAGTCTCGGAGAACAGCTTGGGCTGTCGCAGACGCCGCCCGAGCCGCCAAAGCTTCCTCCCTCAAGCGTTCCTGTCAGCGACGATATGCTCGGCACAATCACACGCCTTGCTCCGCTGATGCAGTCATTTAAAAGCGACGACGATACAACACGTCTGCTCAACGCCCTGAAGCCGTTTTTGAGCGAGGACAAGAGACAAAAGCTCGACCGTGCCGAAAAGCTTATCAAGCTTGTACGCATGATTCCCATGCTCAGAGAAAGCGGTATTCTCTCGGGCTTTTGAAACCTTTATGCCGATTAGAATAAAACGGAGGTGAACAAAAATTGCCGAGCTTTGAAGAAGAAGCGTTTTTGCGCGCTCAGCAAATGCACCGCAGAGGAAGCTCAGAACACCGGACGGAGAGACAAAACGAGCATGAACCGCCTCGGCAAAAGCCGGTTCAAAATGAAAACACGGCAAAACAAGTCACTCAGCCTGCAAAATCCGCAGGTTCGTCAAATCGCACGGCATTTGAGGGGATTTTTCGCGACAAGGACAAAAGCCTGATAATCCTGCTGATTATTTTGCTTATGGACGAAAAAAACGATCCGTCGCTCCTTCTCTCGCTAATGTACCTCTTGCTTTAAACATTGTCTTAGGTTTTATCTGATTTGTCCGTTGCCTCTGATGATAAACTTGCTGCTCGTCAGCTCGTTAAGTCCCATCGGACCTCTGGCATGGAGCTTTTGGGTTGAGATTCCGATTTCCGCTCCAAGTCCAAATTCGCCGCCGTCGGTGAAACGCGTTGAGGAGTTTACATAAACCGCTGCCGAATCAACCGACTCCGTAAAAATGTTCGCGCTTTCATAGTCGCTTGTCACAATACATTCGCTGTGACCGGTGCTGTATTTTGCAAGGTGGTCCAGCGCATCGTCAAGGCTGTCAACAACCTTGACCGCCAAAATATAGTCAAGAAATTCAATTGCGTAATCGTTTTCGGTTGCCGGAACAACACAGTCTCCGAGAATCTCGGCGGTGCGCTCGCAGCCGCGTATCTCAACGTTCTTTTTGTCAAGCTCAGCCTTGATTTTTGGCAGAGCCTCCTTTGCGATGTCGGCATGAACCAATACTGTTTCTATAGCATTGCAAACCGAGGGGCGCGAGGTTTTGGCGTTGAAGATAATATTCGCCGCCATGTCGATATCCGCGCTCTTGTCAACATAAACATGACAGTTGCCAACTCCGGTTTCGATTACCGGGACCTTTGCGTTCTCAACAACGCTCTTGATAAGTCCGGCTCCGCCGCGCGGAATCAGCACGTCAAGATACTCTGTAAGCTGCATAAGCTCAGTCGCGCTCTGACGGCTGGTATCGGTTATCAGCGAAACGCAGCCCTGAGGAAAGCCTGCTTCCTCCAGCGCAGCACACATAACCCCGGCAACTGCGGTGTTGGAATTGATAGCTTCCTTGCCGCCGCGAAGAATAACCGCGCTGCCTGCCTTTAGGCAAAGAGCTGCAGCGTCCGAGGTAACGTTGGGACGAGCCTCATAGATGATTCCGATAACGCCCATAGGAACAGTTACCTTTTCGATTTTCAAGCCGTTTTTGAGCGTTCTGCCCTCAAGCACCCTTCCCACAGGGTCGCTGAGCGCGGCAACCTGTTCAACGCCGTCAGCCATGCCGTCGATCCTGCCCTCGTCCAGTCTGAGTCTGTCAAGCAGAGAATCGGTCAGTCCGGCGGCTTTGCCGTTTTCTATATCAATATTGTTAGCTTCAATGATTTTTGCGGAATTTGCTCTGAGCGCGCGCGCGATCGCCATCAGCGCGTCGTCCTTTTTTGCCCCGGCAGTCATGAGAAAGCGAGCCGCTTCCTTTGCCTTTGCGCCCATGATTTCAAGCTGAGTCATAATATTTCCTCCTTATTGCTGCGCAAGGAACACCGTTCCTCCGCTGTTTCCTTCTATAACGTCATAAATAGCCTTGGGCTCGGTTCCGTTTATAACATGAACCTCGATTCCGCGCTTTGTGGCATAATCTGCGGCTTGCAGCTTGGTTATCATTCCTCCCGTGCCGCGGTTTGAGCCTGTGCCGGCAGCCATGTCCATGATTGCCTTGTTGATCTTGGGCACAACGTCAAGCTTTTGAGCACACGGATTTGTGCGCGGGTTTGAATCATACAAGCCGTCAATGTCAGTCAAAATAACCAGCCTGTCTGCGCGGACAAGTCCCGAAACGATTGCGGAAAGCATGTCGTTGTCGCCGATTTTGTTACCTTCGAGCTCATCTATCGCGACTGTGTCATTTTCGTTTATAATCGGAATTATGCTCATTTTCAGCAGCTCGTCGATCGTGTTGATAACGTTGCTCCGTTTTTCCTCGGTCTCAACCTCGTACCGCGTAAGCAAAAGCTGCGCCACATTATGGTTATATTCGCCGAAAAGCTTGTCATACATAAACATCAGCTCACACTGTCCGATTGCCGCCAGAGCCTGTTTTTTTCTGTTCTCGCGCGGTCGCTCGGCAAGTCCGGTTTTTCCCATTCCGACGCCGATCGCGCCGGAGGAAACCAAGAGGATCTCCTCTCCGCTGTTTTGCAGATCGCTGAGAACCTTGCAAAGCTTTTCAACTCGTCTGTAGTTTATTTTTCCGTTGTCATAAGTCAGCGTTGATGTGCCAACCTTGACAACCGTGCGCTTTCCACTCATTAAAACACCTTTTTTCAATATTACATCAATACATCATATTATTATAGCACACTATTGGACAATTGACAATGGACAATTGACAATTGACAATTTCGGTCGGGAATATACGTTTATTATAGATAAATTCTATCTTCTCGACCTAAACTCCACACTCCAAACTCCACACTTCACACTAAAGTTCTGCTATCAGCAAACAACGTTCGTCGGATTTCCGGACAGGAAATTCCTGATATTATCGGCGACGATCCCCATAAGCCTGCGGCGCGTTTCGACCGGAGCCCAGGCGATATGCGGAGTTATCATACAGTTTTTGCAGCTGCGCAATGCACAGTTTTCCTGCATAGGTTCGAGCGTGAGCACATCTATGCCTGCCCCTGCGATCCTGCCGCTGTTAAGGGCATCTGCAAGGTCGGCTTCGTTTATTACTCCGCCTCGTGAGGTGTTGACCAGATAAACGCTCTTTTTCATTTTCGCAATAGTATCTTTGTTGATAAGCTCCTTTGTCTGCTCATTCAGCGGACAGTGCAGAGTTATCACATCTGAGCTTTCAAGCAGCT
>CAJODI010000105.1 GCA_905233145.1 uncultured Ruminococcus sp.
TCATACTTTCAGAGGCTCATTGTCAAGCGAACCGTGGAATAAATGCGGTCGGACAGAGCAATTTTATATAATATTTGTCATTCTTTTCATTCGGTTTTTTGCGTAAGTTTTTTGTCTGTTTTTCCGGGGAGGGCACACGGCGTCAAGAAATACGCAGTCAAAGTTCATGAAAAAATCATCGCCAACAAAGATGTTATATCCATAGTCGCAGTGAAACGGCGGCTTTACGGCGATGCTTTCTCCGCAACCTCCCAACAGCTCTTTCAGCATAGACTGTCTCAGCGTTTCATCTTCGGGAGAATTGTTAAAGCGCGTGCATAAAATCCGGGCGTTTTTCTTATCCTCCATGAGCTGCGGATCATTTGTAAAAAAAGGCTCGGCATTTGTCATTTTTTCTCTCTCAGTTTTCATAATACAACTATCCTTTTCACATATTCACGCTTAAAAATCCGGCTTTTGCAATTTCTTTCTGTCATAAACCTTTTTGCTCTTAACCACTCTGGTGGTTGGCTTCAAGCCGTTCCTATCAAGCCGGCTATGATTCCGATAACGGCTGACAGCAGAATGATAAGAATCGGATGGAACTTTTTAAACGCCAGCACAACCGCCACAGCGAAAATACCGAGCGAAACGTAAAACTGCGCTGTACTAAAAACTGCCGTGTTTAGTCCTGCCGGAAAAAATACCGTAACCGAAAGCGACAACAGCGCCGCCGCTATCAACCCGACTACAGCCGGTTTCAAGCCGTTCATCGCACCCGCGACGAGCTTGCTGCTTTTGAATTTTTGATAAAACCGCGCTACAAACAGGATTATCACAAACGACGGCAGCACCACGCCAAATGTTGCGCATAAGCCACCGAATATGCCGCCGGTTCGTGTGCCTACAAAGGTAGCGATATTTACCGCAAACGGTCCCGGCGTACTCTCGCTTACGGCTATAAAATCTATCAGCTCACTTTGGTTCAACCAGCTATGTGCCGAAACTTCCTCTTGAATCATAGGCAGCATGGCATAACCGCCGCCAAATGTCAACAACCCGATTTTCAGAAAGGTGAGGAACAAATCAAAGTAAATCATTGTTTGCCCCTCCTGCCGACAATCAACGCCTGCACGATTCCCGCCGCCGCGCAGAACAGTATCACAAAGACGACATTGACAGGTAAAAACGCGGTCACGGCAAATGCGCCGAACATAATCAGGAAAGAAAAAATCCCTTTCGGACTTTGCTTATACATCGACCAAAGTGCTTTGACGATTAACGCCAAAACGCCTGCTCGAATACCGTTAAAGGCGTACTGAATCCAGACGACATTTTGGAATGCCGCAAGGACATAGGAAATCGCTGCGATGATGGCAAAGGACGGCAGCACTACGCCGACAGTCGCCGCCATTGCTCCCCAAAAGCCGCCGACGCGATAGCCGATAAAAGTCGCTGCGTTTATAGCAATGGGTCCCGGCGTTGACTCAGCAATTGCGACAATTTCAAGGATATCCCTGTCACTTATCCACTTTTTATGTTCGACGGTCTCACGCTGAATCAGCGGAATCATTGCGTAACCGCCGCCAAAGGTAAACAGTCCGATTTTCAGAAAGGTGAGAAACAGACTGAGCGTTTTCGGTAATCTCTTCATTTTTTCACTTCATCTACAGAGCTTTAACTTGTGTTTTATGTTATTATTCATAATCGGGCTTTTGCAGTTTCTTTCTGTCGTAAATCTTTTTGCTCTTAATCACTCTTGTAGTCGGCTTCAAGCCGTTCCAGTCACGGCGACTGCGGACATAGTATTTCTTCTGTTCTTTTTTACTTTGCTTTTTCAAGGGTACAATCTTCACGCCCGTCACCTCTACTGTTTTCTTGAAATAACGGTTATTTATAAGTCTGCGCTTCTGTTTACGCTATAAAGCGTGACACCTTCTGGTCTGAAATCCATTTGGATTTCCCAAAACTCAACTCCTGCGTTTGATGCATATTTGAACGTTTGTGACACATCTTCATAGTGTGTTGATCTGAGTCGTTCCTTCTTTTCTGTAAGACGATACTGAAATACTTGCAGAAACACAGCTTTCTCATGATCTTGAAGCGATTTGGCAAGTTCCCTAAGATGCTTTACCATCCTGTCCGTTGAAGAAAAAGGTTTAGGCGGAAGCGTATTGATGTTCTGTCCGTATTTTACATTAATTGTTGTCAGCGGAGTCTTTACTTCCAAATAAGCATCTCCCAGTTTGGATATTCCCAGCTTCACTTCTCGCTGAATGCTGCCGAAATCAGAGGCGATTTCGTCCAGCTCGTGTTCATTGAAAAAGAACTCTACAAGCCTGTTGGAAAGTATTTGATTGATTCCTACCCAGTTTTCATCATCAGAAAGAAGCACAGCCTCAATATCGTATTTCAGCTTGCGCTTCGGATTGTCGTGAAAAGATAAAAGACACGGCAGATTCTTATTCTCTACGTCTCCAATACGATTTGTCGTCGGGATGTGAGCAATCAATTCTTCTCCATCTATATCCACCAAAGCGGTGAATTGGCTTTTCCGTTTTATCATTGTTCCTCTAATCAGAGGTTTCTCAAATAAATATGTTCTCATTTTTTCACCACGATGGTCAGTATGACCAGATCTTCCTCTCCAATATTTACGATAGAATGTTCCGATCCTTTCGGACAGATATGCATGACTCCCGGTTTCAGTTCTTCCTCTACACCATCGCAAAACGCTTTGCCTGTTCCGCTGATAATATAATTCAAGTCATCACCGGATTCCTGCAGATGCACACCGATACTTCCTCCCTTATGGATTGTTGTCGGAATAATCCGATAGGAATCATTGTTATACATTCTTACTGTCATCTGTCCTGTGCCGTTGTTAATTCCGGGCATCGTAAGTTCTTGAATATCGTTAAAATTAATCTGCATAACATCCTCCATGAATTACGATTTTTCTGTTATTATGATACCAGAAAAATCAAGCCTTGTCCACAAACCTCCGCAAGAAAATGCGGAGGTTTTCTTGGACAATTTTTCTGTTATCTGCCACCTGCTTTATGAAAATGGCATTTGCTAATTCTTCGGCTGCGTAAAGCTTAGGGTTTACATACAAAATAATCACCTCTTAAAATAATTTTTGCAACAAAAAAAGAGCCAATCACTATACTTCTAAAACTATATTAGAAATATAATGATTGCCTCTCAAAATTTCTTATGTACCAACCGCCCCTTTTAATTAGGTCAGAGAGGCGGTTAGTTCAAAAGGAGGAATAAAAAATGTGTAATTTGCAAAATAAAAAAGCCGACTGTAAAAGTCAGCTTCATTAGATAAAGGAAAACTCGCTACAAGTATTGGCATCTCCCTATTTTCACACCTCGTCGCCAAGGCACTATTTTCGGCACCACTGAGCTTAACTTCCGTGTTCGGTATGGGAACGGGTGGACCCTCAGCGTCATCAACACCAATTAATTTGTAGCGAGTTTTTGGCTCCCCCAACTGGGCTCGAACCAGTGACATCATGATTAACAGTCATGCGCTCTACCGACTGAGCTATGGAGGAATATAAGT
>CAJODI010000106.1 GCA_905233145.1 uncultured Ruminococcus sp.
TCTCCTCATTGTTTGTTTCGCAACTACAATTTTGGAGCTTCCTATGCTCTTTTTCAATATTTACTTTTTATTTCCCCACAAAAATCCGTGATGAGGCTACATTTTTGTGAAAATAAAATAGCCGACTGTCCCGGGTAATCCGGCACAGTCGGCTATAATATTATTATAATAATTTATAATTCAACCGAAACAAGGGTGTTGCCTTTCGACAACACCCTTTGATTTGTACATATTAAATAATATTAGTACTCTCTCTTCTTTCTTGAGAGGAATACGATTCCTGCTGCCGCGAGCATCATGCCGCCGAGTACAAAGAGAACAGTAGTCTCCTGACCTGAGCTTACAGAATTTGCGCCACCTGTTGAAGATGTGCCTGATGAGCCTGAGCCTGAAGAAGATGAAGTCTTTGAAGATGATGAGCTGCTGCCGCTGCTGCCTGAAGATGAGTTGTTAGCCGCTGTGCTGTTGCCCGAAGAGCTTGAAGAACTGCTGCCGCTGCCGCTGCTGCCGCTGTTGGGATTGCTGCCCTCGGAAGCACTTGACTCAGCTGCCTTCCAGTCAACGGTTACGCCTGCCTCGGAGATAGCCTTAGAAATATCATCCTGACCGAGCTCGAGCTTTGCGGCGATATCGTCAAGAAGCTGCTGATCATTCTTGCCCGAATACTCTCTCGCATTGTTGAGAGTTTCTTTAAGGAACTGTACAAACAAGCCGTACTTTGTTACTGACGGACGGAGTGCCTCACCAACGATGTTACCGATTGAAGTAACGAGGAGCGGCGGTGCAAAACGAGATCTGTCAATACCACTGTCCCAAACAACATAATAGCTCTTTTTGTTGGAGTCAACGTTATTTTCTACCTTTTCGCCTGTGCAGCTTGCTGTGTGACCAAAGCATTCGGAACCGATAAGAAGGTCGCAGGTCTGCATACCCCAGGTTGAGCCTGCCGCAAAAATACAGCCGTACTCATGGCTTGAATCAAGCTCAAAGCCCTTGTCGCCGAGGTCAAAGGAAAACTTTCCGTTGCCTTCGTCCTTCATCTTGCCCTTTTTGGAGCCCCATGTGATCATTTCGCCGTCTTTAAAGTCGTACAAATACATGAAAACGCCCTGCTTAACAGTGTCTGCGCTCCACTCGGACGGAACCTCAAAATAAACTACGTTGCTCGAACCGGTCGCGTCGCTCTCGGTCTCCGCGCCTACGTTTGAATCGGTTTCTTCAGCACCAACGGACTCTGCGTCTGTTGCCGCAACAGCGTCTTCTTCAACATCGGCTGCGCTAACGGCAACTGCTGTTGTTCCGACAAGCATAAGAGCCGCCAAAGCGACGCTTGTCAATTTCTTAAACATTTTATTTTCCTCCTAAAATAAAGTTCGTTCATCCTAGAATTAATACTACCATCACTGCCATCCCGGAAAAAGCATTGGCGGGCGCGTTCTCAGCCCTGCTGCGCAAGGCATTTCGCTGACGTCTGCATAGGCTTTGCCGAAAAGCAGTATAATCACGCGCCAAAAAGCGACGCGATTCATTAATCCCAGTAGTACAATTATACAATAATTATTTAAAAACTGCAATAGTTTTGAAAGCAATTGTAACCCTGCTTTTTGCACAAGATTTTCTCAAAAATACTGTGAGTGTTGCACAAAATAAATTAAGGAAGCACTGAATAATTCTCGCAAAACAATTGTTTTGGCAAATAAATCAATCAGTACTTCCTAAAGGAAACCTCTTGCGGTTTCCCGAATTTTAAAATATTCCGGGTTTTATCAGATAATAGTATTATTTCGTCAGCTCTGAAATGATATCCTGGACCACATTGAGGGCCGCCTCGATTTTTTCGGGATCCTTGGCTCCCGCCATCGCCATGTCGGGCTTTCCGCCGCCGTTGCCGCCGGCAGCCTGAGCCACGGCTTTGACAACCTTGCCTGCGTTCGCGCCGTTTTTAAGAGCGTCCTTGCCGCAAGCCGAGGCAAACGTCACCTTGCCGTCGTTGAGCGAAGCGATCACCGTTACCGACGAAGCGTCGCGGTCTCTCGCGCGCTCGCACATTGAACGCAGAACATCGGCGCTGCAGCCGTCTACCCTGCCCCTGATAATACTTATGCCGTTGAGCACCTGTTTATTCTCAAAAAATTCGTCAAGCTTTGTCACCGCAAGCTTTGCGTTGAGCTCGGCAATTTTCTTTTGCTGATCCTTGATAAGCTGATTTGCCTTTTGAACGCCCTCAACGACCGCCCTCGGATTTGAAATCTTCAGCGCGGCAGCCGCTCCCATAATCAGCGCGTTTGCCCTGTTGATATAGTTAAGAACGCCGTAGCCTGTGATCGCCTCGATTCTTCTTACGCCCGAAGCGACCGAGCCTTCCTGGCGGATCTTGAAAAGTCCCAGCTTTGAGGTGTTGTCAACGTGGGTGCCGCCGCAGAATTCAACCGAAAAATCGCCTGCCTTGACCACCCTTACCGTGTCGCCGTATTTTTCGCCGAACAAAGCCATTGCGCCGAGCTTCTTTGCATCTTCGATCGGCATTTCTTTGGTTTCGACCGGAATCGCGCTGAGAATCTTGTCGTTGACAAGGTTTTCAACCTCTATAAGCTCGTTTGCGGTCATTGCCTCAAAGTGAGTAAAGTCAAAGCGCAGAGTGGATTCGTTGACAAGCTGTCCTGCCTGCTGAACGTGATTTCCGAGAACCTCTCTGAGAGCTGCCTGCAAAAGATGCGCCGCGGTGTGGTTGCGCATTATGTCCTCACGGCGCGGCTTGTCGGTTGACGCCTTGACATCTGCTCCGACAGTGATCGTGCCGCTTGTTACGGTTACGGCGTGCAGGAAGATGTTGCCGGAAGCGTCCTTGGTGGTATCGTCAACCTCAGCCGAGAAGCCGTCTTTGGTGATTTTTCCGGTATCGCCGACCTGTCCGCCGCTCTCGGCATAGAACGGGGTTTTGTCAAGCACGATAATTGCGGTTTCACCCTCGGAGATGCTTTCCACCCTCTCGCCGTCTTTGACGATCGCAAGGATCTTTGAGTCGGTTTCAAGGGTATCGTAGCCCAAAAATTCTGTTTTTGCCAGATCCGAAAGGTCGGTGGATTCGGATATCCAAGCGTCTGCGCCGGCGTTTTTGCGCGCCTCGCGCGAACGTCTTTTTTGCTCCTTCAAAAGCTCATAAAAGCGTTCGGTATTGACCTTGATGCCTCTTTCCTCAAGAATTTCGCGAGTGAGGTCGATCGGGAAGCCAAAGGTGTCGTTGAGCTTGAAGGCGTCCTCGCCGCTGAGCGTTTTGATGTTGCTCTCGATCAGGGAGTTAAGCATTTTAAAGCCCTGGTCGATTGTCTTGGCAAAGCTTTCTTCCTCAACGCGGATAACCTTGGTAATAAATTCCTGCTTTTCCTGAAGCTCGGGATAAGCGGTGAGGTTTTCTTTGATCACAGTTTCGCAAACCTTATAGAGGAACGGCTCCTTGTAGCCGAGAAGCCTTCCGTGGCGTGCGGCGCGGCGCAGAAGTCTGCGGAGCACATAGCCCTTGCCTTCGTTTGAGGGC
>CAJODI010000107.1 GCA_905233145.1 uncultured Ruminococcus sp.
CGTTCGCCTGAGCGGACTCGAGCATGTAGCAGTGAGCCGAAACATTTTTGAGCACCTTCATTGCTTCAATAGGCGTTGTAAAATCCGACAGGATCTCACAACTCACCGGAACAATATCATATTTTTGTTCCTGCGCAATATCCTTGATTTCATTTAACGATGGAAAAATTTTCATACAACTACCTCCGAAAGTATATTGAACAGCAACTTTTATAAGATATTTTGTAGGGGCGACCATTGGTCGCCTGTGAACTCACGTTTTGAATAATGCTGATTTTATTTTTCAAAAACCATTGTTCACCTACAAATCATCATAAAACATAAACGTTTGGCGCATAGGCGACCAATGGTCGCCCCTACATTATAATTGATAAATCAAAGTTTATTATAAACGTAAAGATAAAACAAAACACTTCTACCGGGCAACCGCTGTAAGGCTACAAACCGATTTATCTCCTCGGAGTAAAAAAAAGTCCTTAACGCAACAGTAGAGTTGCGTTAAGGACGAATAAACAAAATATCCGCGGTGCCACCTTAACTCACGGTTTGACCCGTGCCCTCAGCAGGATACCAACATATCCCCGGCAAATAACGTCTGCCTGCAACGTCGCAGAATACTCCGGAAAAGCTCCCGTTTGACTGCGCCCTCAGCGGTCCATTTGACAATCTGTTTCTCACCTGACTCTCAGCGTCTCAGGCTCTCTGTAGAGGCATAACTGCCGTTATCTCCGCTTCAACGGTTTAGTTGATTAAATTGGGTGTATTATAGCATATTGATATTTACTTGTCAATAACAAATCCGAAACTCCGCAATATTTTACCATTTTTAAGCACGTATGGTTTTATCATGCCAAGCCCGCAAGCTGCATTTGCAAACAGGTAACGTCGTTAATATCGTTATCTCCGTCAAAATTACAGTCGCTCGTTTTCCTTGCGCAGTAGCACGGAGCCTTAATGCTTGCCAAAAAATATTGCATCTCGGTCGCGTCACTGATGTCAACAACGTCGTTAAGGCAACACCGCATAATTCGGGTGTGCGGTGTTGCCTTTATATCAGTTTTTCTTATTATTCTGCCTTAATACATTGCCTGTGTAAGGTTATCAATCGTTCCGATAAACACCGGTGTTTTTGTGTCACGGTTAATGATCATATATACAAACGGTCTTGTAAAATACAGATACTTAGGCTTAGGCGGATTGGGATCAATTGCTGCGCCGGGATTCATATATACTACCGTTGCAGCGGCTGCTTTGGTTCCGCTTTCGTTCAATTCGATAAAGGTCTTGTGCAAAACATCGTCAACCTTCAGCGGAATACCGCTCGGATTTGCAAGCATACGTCCAAAATCGGCGTTGTTTTCAAACGGAGTTTTCATGCCCATGCTTTTAAGATTGTCCTTTAGCTCATCACTGTATTCAACCCTAAATTTTGGCAGCCATACTCTCAAATCTGCGCTCGAACTGTTATTGAGCATGTCATAAATTCTTTCGCCGGTCAGGGAATTGACATAATCGTTGATCGAAGTTCCCTCTTTAGGAAGAATAGCGGCAAATGTATAATTATAATCTCTGTAATTCTTTAAAAAACCTTCGGCTCTGTCGCCGTCAGAAATATATTGATATTCGGATGAATAAAGAAAATCAGCATCCTGATTTGTGCCGTCGGAATTTGCGAATACTTTGGTTTCCAAATCATAGTCAAGGTCATACTGTTCGTACCATTCAGCCTCAAAGCTGATCGCGTTGATAAGATACATCAAGGCAGACGGCTCAACATAGTCGAGGATACTCGGAATCATTTGATTGGTTTTTTCATTGACCCAGCCGTTAATCTGATCCAGCGCGTCGTCGTTGAACTCAGCCGAGAAAACATCTGCATTGTAAAAATCCTTAGAGGACTGCAAAAAGCTCTTGCTCACCTTTGGCATACCCTCAGAGTTGTTAAACCAAATTGAATTTGCAATGTTAAGCTGTTCGGCAGGATGATAAATTCCCGAAAAATCATCATAATAACCCTCTGATTTATAACGAATATACGACGGATAAGCCTGGAAAAACCGGTTCATCTCATAATTTGAGAGTCCCAAAGTCTTTTCCATCTCGTCAAGCGTTTGTCCTTTTGCGCCGTTCGCGGTCATAGACAGCGCGTACATAACCGAAAGCGGAGAAACCAGTATATTTTCACTCTCTCCAACGCTCGATTTGAGCAGCTTTGCGGAAAAATCGTTCATTGCCCTGCTGCCCTTTTCCTTGATTGAAGCCTCCGATTCACTCGAAGGCAGACTATCGGGATTTTCAAGACCGACAAGCAGCTTTTGAACGTGGGTTGCGTCGTTGATCATAACCTCGCCGTCGCCGTCAACGTCGGAGGCAAGCAGACCCTTGTTTGCCAAATCGCTCAAATTCACCAGATACTTTTGGATCAGCGTGGCGTCCTGAACTGACATTACTCCGTCGCCGTCAGAATCAGCCATTACAAAGCCGGGAGCCTCCGCCGCGTTTACGGCAAGCACGGAAGCCGAGCTCAAACCAATCAGCGCGGCAAGTGTTGCAGATAGTAATTTTTTCATAAAATAACCTCACTTTCATTTTAATTGTTTTTGATTTTACCAAAAAATCACCATCTATATTTTATCACAGAAGCAATACTAATTCAATTTTCATACCACACATATTTAAAGTAAAATTTTTGTGTATTAGCAACAAAAAGCAAAAACTATGATCCCGTCGCTTCAGTCACACTGAATTTTCGCAGTAATAAGCCAACACAGCACAACTCAGACGAAACGCCACACTCCGGACTAATCACGCCTTGTGGCGTGAGTTTTCAGCCCGGTCAGCTCAAAGCTCATGTCGAGCAGCATTTTGACTTTTTCATCGTCAACGCTTCCGTCCAGAGCAACGGATATCCACTTTTCCTTGTTCATGTGATACGCAGGAAAAATCCCCTTTTCAAGCCTAAGCGAGCCTGCCATGACAGAATCCGCCTTAAGGTTTACAACGTCGATAATATCATCTCCCTCAAGCCCGAGTCTGGAGCGCGGAATATCCATGACCAGCGCAAACCATTTTTTGTTGTTTGTGTGCCTGTAAACCTCAAAGGTCGGGTTGCTCTCCCACGGAAAATCAGGCTCAACGCCGTACACCTCGGCAATATATTCTCTAAATTCCTTTTTGTTCATATTTTACTCCTTGTGCCGACGGGCACTTTCATCCGCTTATTCTAACTGCGTTTTTAAGGCAATACCGCATAATTCTGGTGCGCGGATTGCGTAGTCAGATTTTTCGTCAGAATGTACAAATAATCAGTGTGCATACTGACGTATGGATA
>CAJODI010000108.1 GCA_905233145.1 uncultured Ruminococcus sp.
AGGACGCCGCAAGGCTGTCGCCTTGCAAGGACGACAACGAAGTATTGCGGAAAATAGACCGCAAAGATTGTCTATTTTTTATTTGAGTTTAGTATTAGTTCAAGCAGATACGTGATTTGGGAATCAATCATCAAATGCCCGACAATATTTCTATTAAAAAAAGTATTATTTCAGCCACGCCAAGTCTGTGTCGGTGGCAAGATTATCAATTCCGTATATACAAAGAAGTTGATCGGGATTCTCCTTTTTGACCAAATCCGATACGCTTTCTTTAAAGTATCTCAGGTCAACAAGCGTCAGTTTTTTAAAGTTTTCCGCAAGGAAGGGCGCAAGACAATGTGAAAAGCTGTCCTTGATCACAATCGCTGTGCCACCCTTTGCGTTACTGTTGATTATTTCGGTCAAAGCGTGGTTTCCGTCTATAAACACCGGATATTTGTCGTCCTCTTCAAGATGATTGTAAAAATACAGAGAATTGTACTCTGATGTTTTTCCGCCCTCGGTAATTTTGACCTGAGTGTTAAGCTCGGGGTCCTTCCAAATCTCAATATCATCCGGAGGGGTGAGCCAAAATCCGCTTGTTGAATAAGTTGTGCCGTAGAAGCCGCCGTGGGCTTCCTTTACAAATTTTTCTTCCGAAACCGGCTCAAGCTCGAGGCTTTTGCAAAGCTCCGTATAAGCAATATACGCGCCGCGCGTGGTCCAGTGGTGGTCGGTTTTGTAGTAAATCTGATTTCCGATTTCATACGCGTTTTTGAACGGCTCTCTTAAATCAACAAAATCAATTCCGGATTCGGCAAAAAAAGCTTTTGCCGATTCGATGTATTTGTTATCATTGTATTTATTGTGAATCAAAGGAAGCACGTCGCTTGCCACATAGCCTGTTGAAGGCGCGAGAAGAACAGTCATGGGCTTGTCTGTTTTCTCCTTAAACTCGGCAATCACACCGATGTTTCGGTCAATATAATTCTCATTCTCGCTTACGGGCTTGTTGATAAGATAGTTGTCCGAGCAATTGTATACACCGTCGGCGCCGTTATTTCCGATTGCAAGGTTGTAATAGGAGTTAAAGCCTACCCACATATTTCTGCCCGGAAAGTGGTCGGCAAAAAAACTTTCAAAATCCGTACCGAAGCCGCCGTCCGCAATGCTTTCAAACGATGCGTCGGGAAATTCCTGTAAATATCGTTTTTCGGACGAGCTGTAATCTTTTTTTGGCGTGAACAAAAACCATATTGCCATGCCGAAAACAAAGGCTAAAAATAATACTGCCGGTACATAGCGCACCGCGCTTTTTTTGTTATCATTCATTGTAGTCACCATCAAAATCTGAAATAAAGAAACGGATTGTAGCTTTGGTTGACCATGCTTGCGGTGCTGATCAAAAGCACCGCCGCGCAGTAAACTGTCTCCGGCAGCCATGCCCAGTCCTTGTCTTTGATTTGATTATAAAGTCTTGCTCCAACAGGTGTGCTTGCAAAAGCAGCGGCAATGAGCAAAGGCAGATAGCTGAGAATCAGATTAAGCGCGGTGTCGGAGCAAAGCCCGTTTCCGAAGTTGAACAGATTTGTAATAAAAGTACCAAGCTGAGTAATATCGGTGAAGTAAAACAGCCCCCAGCCTATGATGACTATAAACATTGTGTAAACATGCTGTAAGGCAGGAGGCAGCTTGTCCAAAAAGCGTTTGAGGACAAATTTTTCAAGAATCAGCAGAAGCCCGTAGTACACACCCCAGAGAATAAAGTTATATGATGCGCCGTGCCACAGTCCGGTCAGGCCCCAGACAATCAGGAGATTGATGATCTGGCGTTTTATGCCCTTGCGGTTGCCGCCCAGCGGAATATATACATATTCCTTGAACCAGGTAGAAAGCGAAATGTGCCACCTGCGCCAAAATTCGGTAATAGACTTGGAAATGTAAGGATAATTAAAGTTTTTAAGGAACTCAAAGCCCAGCATATTTCCAAGACCGCAAGCCATATCGGAATATCCGGAAAAATCGAAGTAAATCTGAAAGGTATAGGCGATGATCCCCACCCAAGTGCCCAGCACTCCGCTTTGAGCGTTTTCGGCAAGCAGGGAATCTGAGAGTATACCCATTTGGTTGGCGATAAGAACCTTTTTTCCCATGCCCACCAAAAACAGCTTGACGCCCTTTGTGAACTGTTCAAGCGATTCTCTGCGGTGGGTGAGCTGATAGGCAACGTCGCGGTAGCGTACAATAGGACCGGCAATAAGCTGCGGAAACAGTGCGACATAAGTTCCAAAATTGATAAAGTTTTTGGAAACCGGCGCGTCGTCACGGTATACGTCGATTACATAGCTCATTGTTTGGAAGGTATAGAAGCTTATGCCTATCGGCAGGCTGATTTGTAGCTCGGGAATATTTAGGAAAGGCAGCATATTCAGCGTTTCGGTTATCATTCCGGTGTATTTGAACACAGCGAGGATACCAATATCGAGTATGCAGGTGAGAATTAGAAAAAGCTTCTTTTTCTTTTCGTCATGCCTAAACTTATCAACCAAAAAGCCGCCGACATAGTTAAAAAGAATATTGAACAGCATGAGAAAAACCAGCTTTGGTTCGCCCCAGCCATAGAATACTAAATTGATAAAAAATAAAAATATATTTCTGCCCTTGCGCGGTACAATGTAATAAATCAAAAGCGTTAAGGGAAGATACGCAAACATAAATACAAGGCTTGAAAAAACCACTCTAAAATCACCTGTCAGTCGAGTTTATATAAGGCAGCACCGCACAATTCATGGCGCGCGCCTTGCCTTTTATTATTCCGTCAGTTTGCTCAAAAATCAGCTCGTATACGTCAGTATGCGAACTGATTATTTGGATGATCTGACGAAAAATCTTACTGTGCAATCCACACACTGAAATTATGCGGTATTGCCATAAATAAAAAAATGTATTCAGACGCCAATATGTATTTTACCTTGTTTGGTAATAATAGTCAAGTCAAATAAGATTTTTGCGCCCGGCAAATCCGACGAATAAGACAACTGTTCAAAATATATACAAGGCTGTTAAAGTTTTCCTTAATACTGGTTTCAATTTAAACACATTTTATCGAAAAATTTTGCAGAACAAGGTGGAGAACGCGGTTATGCGAAATTTACCGCAACAGATGTTAGAGGGCTTTATTTTAGGCAATACCGCATAATTCTGGTGCGCGGATTGCGTAGTCAGATTTTTCGTCAGAATGTACAAATAATCAGTGTGCATACTGATTTTTGGGCAGTCGCCATGAATTGTGCGGTGTTGCCTTTAATATATTAGTTGATTTTATTATTTATAATCAGAGAAATAATTGCCATGCAACAGAATAATACAAAATTTTCGTTCCATACTAACTATAATACTGGTATGGGATTTTTTACTTTATAGGAAATTGTTTGATCCCAAAGTGTCGATAGGCACCTAAACCGCATGAAGGAAGATAAAAATGATAAAAACCGAATATCAAAATCATGTATTAACAGCATATATCAGCGGCGAAATAGACCATGATTCCGCTGCAAAAATACGTGCGCGAATAGACGGAGCGGCGCAGTCGGTCAAGCCTCGTGTTCTGTGTATGGATTTTTCCGGCGTGTCGTTTATGGATTCGTCCGGCGTGGGCTTGGTAATGGGACGATACCGTCAAATGAAGCTGCTTGGAGGCGCGTTGAGAGTAATAAACGTGTCCGACAGAGTATATAGAATTTTTGCTATGTCCGGGCTTGAAGGACTGGGGGTGCTGCAATGAAAATTATAAATGAAATGAAGCTAAGCTTTCCGTCGGAAAGCAAAAACGAGGCTTTTGCACGCAGCGTAATTACGGCATTTGTACTTTGTCTTGATCCAACGGTAAGCGAACTAAGCGACCTTAAAACCGCTGTCAGCGAGGCGGTTACCAACTCAATTGTTCACGGATATCGTCACACCGAGGGCATGATTTACATAAGCGCGAAAATTCGCGGCGATGGTAGGGTAACAGTAAAAATCCGCGACAAGGGCTGCGGTATAGCGGACGTAAAAAAGGCTATGGAGCCGCTTTTTACCACAGCTCCGGAAGAAGAACGTGCAGGCTTGGGCTTTGCGGTTATGCAAAGCTTTTGCGACAGGGTGAAGGTTAAATCAGAGCCTGAAAAAGGAACCTCTGTTACGCTTGAAAAGTTTTTTAATCATGTTGACTGCTGACAAAAACGAGCTTGCGAGGAGCAATTTCGGACTTGTTCATTCGTGCTGCAAGCGGTTTTCAGGCAAAGGTATCGAATACGAGGAGCTATTTTCAGCAGGCTGTCTCGGGCTTTCAAAGGCGATCAATAATTTTGACGAAAGTCGGGGACTCCGGTTTTCAACCTATGCGTTTCCTGTGATTATGGGAGAGATCAAGCGATTATTTAGGGACGGCGGTTCGGTCAGAGTCAGCCGTTCACTAAGGGAGCTTGCTCTGAAAATCACACGGCTAAATAACCGGTCGGTCCTGCAAAACGGCTGCGAGCTCAGCATTTCGGAGCTTTCAAAAAAGCTTGGAGAACGCGAGGAGGTTATTGCCGAAGCGATCGGAAGTATGCAGACGCCACTGTCTTTGACTGTCGAGCCGGACGAGGACAAATGCCTTCAGTTTGACATTCCGGTGGACGATATTCAGTACGAAATATCCGAACGTCTCAGCTTGCGCGCTGCGATCGATCAGCTTGACGAACGCGACAAAATGCTGATCAGTCTGCGTTATTATAAAAATCAAACGCAGGTCCAAACCGCCCAGGCGTTAAATATGACTCAGGTTCAGGTCAGCCGCAGAGAGAAGAAAATATTGAGTCTAATCAGGGCGTTTTTTCAACCGAGCTAAATGCACGGTGGTATACTATTGTTGCAAAGAGATTTCGGTTGATCCGCTTCTGAGATCCTTATTCATATCCGTTAAACTATAGTTTAGAAAAAAGCAAATCTAAGCGCGGTTATTACAGCATATTGTACAAAAAATACATCTTTGATTTGTATAATATAAACAAGGCTCCGATTTGAAAAAACTTTTGAAAAAAGTGTTGACTTTTTCGTGATTAGGGTGTATCATAGTCACGTACTCAGATGAACAACTGCAAAACGAGTTGTGAGCTGAGCAACACAAAAACAAAAACAAACAAAAAACAAAAGGAAAATTAAAGGAGAAAACAATCATGACAAAATCAATCAAAACAAGAATCATCAGCATCGCAACAGCAGCACTTATGACACTTTCA
>CAJODI010000109.1 GCA_905233145.1 uncultured Ruminococcus sp.
TGAATGACGAGGATTTTCTTGAACTTTGCGAGGACGGTACTACAGAAGAGGTTACAATTAAACATATTTACGATTTCGTAGATATTCTTCACTGTGAGCCGATTGCAAAAGTTGCTGATGAGTATATTGAATCTTGCAAGTTAAAGACAGGGAATTTTGATAATATCGCGAACTGCAAATACACCGTCCCAAGCTACTGGGACATCGGCAGAGTTTACGCACGACTTATTCAGGATGTTACGGTCAATACTTTAGAAAAAGATAAGATTATAGATGTACTCCATGAAGTTTATGGCTCATTGATCAGCGACAGTATCTCCAATTATAACTCTGATTTTTTCTATCAGCCGCACGATTACATCAGGGAGTGTTATTTTGAGGGCGAAATTTTGTAGCGGCCGCTTTTTTCTGAAGTCCTCATCTGACCTCCAAATTATCATCAGAGGCTTATTTTTGCTGTCTTTAATTCGTCTCAAAAGATGCGCGGATTTTTATGATGTTCACAGAACTTTTTTTTTTCTATGCGTACAGCTTCTTAATCATTTTAAGTTATTCACATTGGAAATACGATAAAGAAACTTCATAAATATCGTTGTCAATATTCTATTTTAAGTGAACTAATTTTAATAATATCAAATATGTTATATAGTCTATCGTTAAAGAACTTGACAAACTTTTCAAATCGTGATAAAGAATACCAACACTGTAAATAACTGCAACACGTCCACTTCTTCTTAACAAATCCTTAAATCTATGAAATAATTGTGAAAATAATTTATAAAGGAGGTTTTCAAAATATGAAAAAGATTTTTTTCTGTGCGCTTTTTTTGTTTCTGACGGCGTTGTCTGTCTGCTATGCCTTTGCGGACGAACCTGTGGCAAAAAGCGAAATGAGAGTTGTTAAGGTTGACGCGACTGGAAATCCAGTGGATTTTGTTACCAATGACGGGCTTCATGTCATCTATATGGGTACATTTCGCTGTGTGGAGACCTTACAGTCGTCTGAAGAACAGGAACAGTCCGTCGAGGAAAAGCCGAATAATGATATCGTGTCCGTTTTCATGGTCATGGCTGACAAGGACACCTCTCTTTGGATTAATACGGAGGGCGGTGTGGATACCAAGACAAACGATTTCAGTTATCGTGGCGATTGGGGACACATTGCTGGTCGTGGCGGTAATGACCGCTCCATTCTGGAGGATATTTGGGTGCGGGTAGAGTTTTTCCATACGCTTCCTATCGAAAAATTCGGTGAACTTCCACGCATTGGTCGTATTCCATTTCATTTCAACGGGACAAAAGGCAAAGATGAAACGACACGGACGGATATAACCTATAAAAAGATAAAAGTCCAGTCTTGGTCTGCGTGGAAAAGCATTGAACCGAAAGTTATTGCTATGGAGGAGGGGGAAGACGAGGAGTCCAAAGATATTTCCGTTCCCGTACCAGACACCGAAGCGAAAGGTTAAATTAATGGGAGGAAAATAGGCTATGGAGAAATTTTATCGTTGGGTTACACTGGGTCTGCTTTTAACGACGGTAACAGCTTGGGGCACGGCATTTCACTTATTTGATATATTATTCGCGCATTTGAGTAGATTAGACAGCTCTATTTCAGGTATCAGCTTTTTCCTGATTTGGGTCGTCCTCTTATCTATCGGAGCAATTATGGCGTTTTTTCTCTGGTGGAAAAAGAGGATCTGGAGTTTTTCCGCAAGGTCTGTCTATCTTCTTTTTATATTTTACAGTGTTCTGGCTGGGCTGGTGCTTTCAATAACGATGTTCTCCAATACCCAAACGGCTATCGTGCAGGTGTATCTGCCCCCATTGGCAATGTTTTTCTTCATGGCTATTTACGCAAAAATCACTGGTCGAGGCAGTATCCTAACAATGGGATTATTTGGTTTGGCACTTGCCGTCTTTCTGAAATTTTATTTGGGCGTATCATGGGTAGGACTTGCCGTGAGTACCGCAGTAATTTTTCTGTTCATGTTGCTGGCAGCATGGAGTCGTAACACTGTCCGCCAGCATATGTCAGAGGACATGGAACTTAATAGAGCCACCCTCGGCGGAGCTTTGGAATTTTATCTTGTTTTGTCTTTATGTTTCGTTTTTTGGCTCATTTTCTTCATCCCGTCCCAAAAAGAAGAGTAGTTATAAGGCGCGAGTAACCCTCGCGTCATTTTTACGAGGAGGTCGTAACTTTGAAAAAGTTTTTATGCGTTTTTTTGATAGTTTTTTTGAGCGTACCCGTATGGGCTGCGATGAACGACGATGAATTTCTCAAACTGTGCGAATCGGGGTCGCTTGATGATGTTGCAACCGCGTTGGAAAACGGTGCTAACGTCAATGCAAAAGATAAGGACGGATTTACGGCATTGGTTTATGCTACTGGCAACGGTAATGTTGATGTCATTAATCTGTTATTAGAGGCAGGGGCTGACAATAAAAAAGATGAAGCGTTAGGACGTGCCGCAGGAAAGGGCAATCTTGATGCCGTTAAAGTCCTTTTGAAAGCAGGAGCGTCGAAAGACAGTTATAACCGCGCACTGATGAGGGCGGCAACTTGGGGACGTCTTGAAGTCGTTAAAACTCTGCTTAATGCCGAAGCAGATGTTAATGCAAAGGACAAAGACGGGTACACAGCTTTAATGTATGCCGCAGTGAACGGTCGTTCAGAAGTTGTCAGTGAATTATTGAAAGCGGGGGCGAAAATTGACGCACGAAAAGACGATAAAAATTCAACGCCTCTGATAAGAGCTGCAGAACAGGGACACACCGAAACCGTCAAAATATTGCTAAACGCCGGTGCTGATATAAATGCCAAAGGTAAGGGCGGCAGAACGGCTTTGATAATTGCCGCATATAAAGGACATACCGAAGTTATTGATGTTCTGCTTGACGCAGGAGCGGACGCAAAAGCACAAGATGATTCAGGTCGTACTGCCTTGCAACATACGTCTTGGAGTATGAAAAAACTCAAGGGGACAAATGCGCTGAAACGTCTTGAACAAGCCAGCAAATAACGTAAAGGGGCGATTTTTATGAGAATAAAACTTTTATGTGTCGGGTTATTCTTAATGTTGGCGGTATCATCATGGGCAGCGATGAATGACGAGGATTTTCTTGAACTTTGCGAGGACGGTACTACAGAAGAGGTTACAATTAAACATATTTACGATTTCGTAGATATTCTTCACTGTGAGC
>CAJODI010000110.1 GCA_905233145.1 uncultured Ruminococcus sp.
GTGCATACTGACGTATGGATACTGATTTTTGGGCAGTCTGACGGAATAATATGCAAGCAAGGCGTGCGCCATGAATTGTGCGGTGTTGCCTTAAACATTGCGTTAATTTGTCTTAGCTTAAACGCGCAAATTCGCGAATCACTTCTTCTTTCTTGTCCATGTTCTGCAAAAAATACACCGACGGAGAGATCAGTGATTCTGCTCTGTCAAATAGAGGGTCAAGGTATTTTTCCTCGGCAAAGCCGCGTTCGATCAAGCCCGTTCTGCACAGCAGCAGAATATCCTTAAGCAATACTTTTAATTCATCGCTATCTACGTGCGAAAGAAAATCCGTACGGTTCATTTTTTTGCGAAGCTGTTCCGGACTTTCGCTGTTATTATAAAGAAAAGATGACTCCAGCAGCTTTGTCAATTCAGAAATCTTGCCGCTCAGTCCAAGATGAAACGCCGCAACCGTCATCGCCTGAGACAGCGGCTGTGTACATGCCGAACGAAATTCCAGCGTGCCGCGCGCGGTCAGGTCGATTTGCTTATAGGTACGCAGATATGCTATATCCTTCTCGCTCGGCTCAAAGCTTAGGCTGTGATATTCGCCGTCGTAAAACTCACCCTCAATAAGCTTTGTGCCAAGATATTCCTCAAACGGAACAGGTCGAAAAAACACATATTCACCTTCACGCTCGGTACAAAAAATGCCCGCACTGCAAAGATAATCGGCAACCTCATCTAGGATTAATGCCAAGTCCGGTTAAAATATGCTGTTTTTTGTTCAGTTCGGAATTAATGAATTCAATGTAAGCCCTGAACCGAGCCTGCGCCTCGTGGAGTGTTCTCACACGTCCCAGCGATATTTCAAAATTATTATATGAACAGTCGAAAGAAAACACGTCGCCGGTATCCTCGCAAACAGCTTCAAAGCAAATTCCGTCACAATCGGTTTTGGTCGGGCTGAACCCAAAGCGTGAAATCGCCTTTTCAACTGAGGCAACACAAAAATCTCTGTTATTTTTCTGTCCGCTAAGGCTGACGATCGGCATTTCAATTTCAATGCCGATATAATTATCACGCGGTTTTTTCAAAGGAACAATAAAACGGTCAAAAATTATTCTTCTTGCACGGTTTTCCATAATTGCTCCTCCTATAGACCTGCATAAGCCATATAAAGCGGCTTATAGCTTTCTGCGTCAAAGAAATATTCATTTCCGTGTGGTTTGCCCGAAAGCACCTGTCTGCCGTCGCAAAAACCTAGCAAAACAGTTAATTGTAAACGTTCCCAGCCGTCCTTTGACAACGGACAGGTTGAAAAGGTAGCGCCGTATTTGTCCTGACGCAGAAAAAGAGAATCGCGAAAATTAGTGTAGACATAGGTGATCTCTCCGTCAAAAATAATCAAATTAAGTTTATTTTTTGATGAACTGCCGCCGATTATCTCATCCAAAATTTCAAACCGTTCCTGCGCGGTCAACGCGCGTTCAAGCTCGTTGATCCTTTTATTCATACGGTCAACGATATATAGCAGGATTCTTTCGCTGTCAGTTTCTCCCTTTTGCAGAAAAATATATTTCTTAAGCACCTTTGTTTCAAAAATAGTGCCGTTGTGAATCAGCGACCAGTGCCTGCCGCCGACGTCGGTAGCAGTGAACGGATGGCAGTTATCAGGCTCAACATTGCCAATAGTTGCCAAACGAATATGAGCGATCGCGTTTTTTGACAAAACAGGCTCTGAAAAAAGCTTTTCAAGATATTCGCTGCGGTCGGCGCGGACTATATCGCGCCTGATTTGAGTGTTGCCCTCGTCAAACAAGCCCAATCCCCAGCCGTGCGGATGACTGGAAGCATGAGAAAAAAACTCAATCAGATCGCTGTTGATCTCCTTTTTTTGATTCCCGGAATATCCATAAATTTCACACATATCATTATCTCCGTAGCATACATAACATAGTCAGTAATTGATTTTAAAGAAAAGCTTTTTTCATAAACTGAATAGTAAATAAAAAGAGGCGTTTCTACGCCTCACATACAATGATATTTCACAAAATCAATTGTTTGAGGGCGCCTGCGCATACAAAACCGGACGGCATACACATGCCGCCAAACATAATTAATGAACAAAAGCCCAAGCATACGAATCCGCAAGCTTTTTCACCTTTATGATTATTAGTATTGAAAAAGAGAATCGCTTTCATTTTAACACCCTAAAAAATAAAAGTATTACATATCTACATAGTAGGTTAATTATACATTATTAAATATCGTTTGTCAAGTACCACTGCAAATATTCTAAAAAAGTGCCGGTTAGCATTTCTTTCCAGACTATCCAAACTGTTATGATAACAACAACCTTGTTCAACGGCGTGATCAAGCAGTTTCCTATATAGTAAAAAAACGTGCCGTGAAATGCGATAAGACTCACATTTCACGGCACGTATTACATTAATTTAATTGGATTTACCGATTTTTATATATTACTGCTTGTGCTTTGTTTAAATTTTTAAACTATCGTTTTAAGATATGCTGTTATTTCTGCTTCGGTTGTCATTTGCATAACCTTTTGAGCGATATTATCCGCCTCAGACCTTGTCCATTTTGAGATGCATTTTCTCACCTTTAGTACCGACGGCGCTGATACGCTGAATTCAGTCAGTCCAAAGGAAATCAGCAGCGGAATCATCATTGGGTTGGCAGCCGCTTCGCCGCACATTCCGACAGGTATCCCGGCTGCTCTGCCGTTTTCGATAATGCTTTTTATCATTCTGAGCACGCTTGGCTGGAACGGCGAATACAGATATCCCACATCGCTGTTGCCTCTGTCCGCCGCCATTGTATAGCCGGTAAGATCGTTGGTACCGATACTAAAGAAATCAGCTTCCTTTGCAAGCAAATCGGCAATTACACCGGACGCGGCGGTTTCGGTCATAACACCAACCTGAATGTTTTCGTCAAAATCTATTCCCGAAACTCTGAGGTCTGCTTTTGCTTCCTCAACAAGCTCCTTACCTGCCCTAAGCTCCTCAACCGCAGTGATCAGCGGAAACATTATGCGAATGTCACCGAACGCGCTTGCTCTGAGAATCGCCTTGATTTGCGATTTGAACATATCGCGGTTTTTTAGGCGAGTAATGCTGGCGTTGCGCGGGAGCTTTTGGAGACCGACGAGGTCGCCGGCGGCACCGCGGCCAAGTTCTTC
>CAJODI010000111.1 GCA_905233145.1 uncultured Ruminococcus sp.
TGAAAGGCTGAAAACCGCTCCCGTTGCAACTCCGCCGACCGCGCCGCCGCTCACCGAACCGCATGAGGCGCACAGCAAAATCGCAACCACAGCAACTATTCTTCCCAGCGAAATCCCCTCGTAGGCAACCGAGCCCAGCGCAAGGATCATTACACACCCGGTCAGAGCAAGACACGCGCTCTCGGTTGGGCTGCAGCTGCCCAACCGCTTGTTTTGGACAACGAGTCTCATTGCCGTACTGATAAAATACGCCGCCGCTGACGAAATCACTGCCTCAACCGCGCAGTCAGCAAAGCTTGAGAGCGTGCTTTGGCTGCCGAAAAGCAGCGCAACGCCGGTTGCCAAAATCGGAACAAGTGCAGCCAGCGGCGCAAAAAGCCTGCTTTTGCTGACCTTTGGAATATCGTTCATCAGCCATCTTGCCGCGCCGATCGCAGCCAAAACCGCGATATATCTAAAGCCCTCGGACGGACGGAGTATTATATATCCCAATGCCGCGCCCAGGATTGAGGGCAAAAGCCTTTCCCACGGAACAGCCGCGGCAAAGGACGCGCCAAACGGAGACAGGTTTCCCAGCACCGCGCCTCCCGAAATTATTATACCGCTGCCGAAAAAAGCCGCGTTAATTATCAGGCTTTTGCCAAAGCCAAGCCGCTGCGCACCCTTGCGGCGAACGGAATCTGCACCCTGCATTATGTTCAACTTCCTTTGCGTTTATAACTGATTGATACTATCAAGTATTATAACAGCGTCGGCACAATGGATTTGTCACAACTCAGAAGCAGTTTTTTATATTCTTTTGTAGAATAAAAGCTTAATTGACGGCAGAAAAAACAAAAGCATTGTAATTGTGCCGCTTTTGAATTATAATGTATCTATCAAGCTGAAAGGATTTTTATTATGATAATCATGTCGGTTGACCTTGGAAAAGCGAGAACCGGACTTGCCGTTTGCGACAAAACCGAATTTCTTGCGTCACCCTATACGGTAATTTTTGAAAAATCTCCTCAAAAGCTGCTCCAAAAGGTCGCCCAAGCCGCACAGGAGCTCAAAGCCGAGCTGATTGTGGTGGGGCTTCCCAAAAACATGGACGGCTCCGAGGGAGAAAGCGCGCAAAACGCGCGCGAATTTGCGCATAAGCTTTCAGAGCTGAGCAAAACCAAAACAGTTATGCAGGACGAAAGAGGAACAACCGTTACGGCACACGGGTTTTTGAACGAAACAAATACCAGAGGAAAAAAACGCAAAAACGTGGTGGACGAGGTCGCGGCAACTATAATCCTTCAGGATTTTCTTGACAAGAAAAAAAACGGCGTAAGCCCCTAAGGACAATTACGCCGCCTTTACAATTCAATTACTTCTTCTCAAAGCTTTGGCAGTCGGTACACGGAACAACCTCGGGGTCGCTTTCGTGAGTGCCTACCTTGATACATTCAAGCGAGCAGTAGTTTTTTGCAAAATTGTGATGCTTGCAGCTTGTAACGTCGCACTCGATACAATGGTTCACATAGGAATTGTCGCTCATTTTATTCACCTCCATGCTTTATACCTATAGGCAACACCGCACAATTCATGGCGCACGCCTTGCTTGCATATTATTCCGTCAGACTGCCCAAAAATCAGTATCCATACGTCAGTATGCACACTCATTCTGACGAAAAATCTGACTACGCAATCCGCGCACCGGAATTATGCGGTATTGCCTATAGTTTTTCACAGTAAATCAAAAATATGCTAACACTTTTTTTTCGCAAAAATATTATATAATTGTAACGCGTATAAACTGCGAGGTGAAGCATATGAATATTCTGTCGGCAGTATTGCTGGTTGTGCTTGCGACTGTCGGCGCTGCGGCGTTGATTCGGGAAATATGCTACCTGATTTTCAGGTACAAGGACGACAACCTTATTATTTTTGTCACTCCCGAAAAAGAACACTGCGACGCCGAGATTTTGCTCAGAAGCGCGGCGGCAAGAATAAACCGGGACTTTAAGGGAAAAAGGCAGTTTATAATCTGCCCCGACTGCGAAATGGACGGCGAAACGCAAAAAGTATGCGAAGCGATGTGCAGGGACTACGGCTTTTCAAGGCTGATAACACGAGAGGAATTTTTTGAGCTGATAAAAGAAAAAAGATAAACCTTTTTGGTGAGGCAGAGAACAGATGATTTCCAAACATAGCCTCTCCCCCGAACAAAAATGTTAAGGCAACACCGCACAATTCATGGCGTACGCCTTGCTTGCATATTATTCCGTCAGACTGCCCAAAAATCAGTATGCACACTGATTATTTGAACATTCTGACGAAAAATCTGACTACGCAATCCGCGCACCGGAATTATGCGGTATTGCCTTAATAAAACATTGTTATCCGAGCAAAAATGAGGTATAATAATACGCAGATAACAAAAAAGGAAGCTCAGCATGGCAAATGAAAAAATGCTCCGTCTTGAGGGAGCTGTTGAAAGCATTGTATATAAGAACGAAGAAAACGGATACGCGGTAATTGAAATCTCCGACGGCAGCGACGTGATTACCGCCGTTGGAATTATGCCGCAGATAAACCCGGGCGACAGCGTGAGCCTTATCGGAGATTTTACCACACACCGAAGCTACGGACGGCAGTTTTCGGTCAGGGCTTACGAGGTATGCCGCCCCACTCACGCGGCTGATATTTTGCGCTACCTTTCATCGGGAGCAGTCAAGGGAATCGGCGCTTCAACCGCCCAAAGGCTGGTCAAAGAGTTCGGCGAGGCGACCCTTGAAGTTATGGAAACCCAGCCCGAAAGAGTGGCTCTGTTAAAGGGAATTTCGGCACGCAAGGCTGAAGAATTTGCCTCTCAGCTCAAAGCAAACACCGGCGTGCGCGAGCTGATGCTTTATTTGGGACAATTTGGGATTTCAAACACCTCCGCTGTCAAAATCTACAGCGCGCTCGGAGGCTCCTGTGTTGAACGTATCAAGGCAAATCCCTATATACTCTGCGGCGGTGAGTTTGGCGTTTCGTTTGAAAGCGCGGACTATATCGCCAGAAAAGAAAACCTCAGCACCGATTCCGAAATCAGGATCAGAGCAGGAGCCGCCTATGTGCTAAGGCACAACGAAGCAAACGGCCACACCTGCCTGCCCAAGCCTCAGCTTGTCCAAATCACCTCGGATTTTTTGGAGACCGACATTGAAAAGGTTACCGACTGTATTGATTCGATGACCTTTGAGCGGAGCCTGATCTCCGACCAAATCGGCAGCAGAGAGTTTATCTTTTTGCCTGAGCTTCATCTCAGCGAAATATATATTGCCTCACGAATCAAAATGATGTCTAAATTTCCTTCGGAGAAATTTAAAAACATAGAAGAAGAGATCACGCAATGTGAGCAAAACGATTCAATCTCTTACGCCTCTTTGCAAAAGCAGGCTATAACCTCAGCTCTGACCGAGAGCCTTTTTGTGCTGACGGGCGGACCGGGAACCGGCAAGACCACAACCCTGAACGCGATTATCAGCATTCTTGAGCGCAACGGCAAAAAGGTCTTGCTTGCCGCGCCAACAGGCAGAGCCGCCCAGAGGATGAGCGAGCTTACCGGCAAGGAAGCCAAAACCCTTCACCGTCTGCTCGAGGTCAACTGGGACAGGCACGACAAGCCTGTTTTCAGCAAAAACGAGCGCAATCAGCTCAAATGCGACGCGCTGATCATCGACGAGGTTTCGATGGTTGACTGCCTGATTTTTGAAAGCGTTATGCGCGCTCTGCCGCTGGGCTGTCGGCTGATTTTGGTCGGCGACAGCGACCAGCTTCCCTCGGTGGGAGCCGGCAATATTCTTTCCGACCTTATCGAAAGCGGCGCGGTAACGGTTGTGAGGCTCAGCGAAATTTTTCGTCAGGCTCAGCAAAGCCTTATCGTCACCAACGCTCACAAAATCGTCTGCGGCGAAATGCCGGTGCTCAACCAAAAGGACAACGACTTTTTCTTTTTGGGCTATGGCAGCGAAAATCAGATTTCCGACACGATCGCTGAGCTTTGTGCCACCCGGCTTCCCGCGGCATACGGCTACTCTCCCTTTGAAAACATTCAGGTTCTCGCGCCCTCAAAAAAGGGCGAACTGGGAACAATACGCCTGAATGAAAAGCTACAGGCGCGCCTGAACCCACCCTCTGAACGCAAAGAAGAAGTAACGATCAAGAGCCTGACCTTTCGCGTGGGCGACAAGGTTATGCAGATAAAAAACAACTATGATATACTATGGCACAAGGATAACGGCGAAACAGGCGAAGGCATTTTTAACGGCGACATCGGCGTTATCGAGGCAATCGACAAAAAGTCAAAGCTGATCCGGATTCGCTTTTATGACAAGACAGCCTCGCTTACATACGAACACGCCGCCGAGCTTGAATTTGCCTATGCGATCACCGTACACAAAAGCCAGGGCAACGAATTTGACGCGGTTGTTATGCCGATGTTTCCCGGACCTCGACAGCTCTATTACCGCAACCTGCTCTACACCGCGGTCACAAGAGCCAAAAACAAGCTTATTATGGTGGGACTGCCGCAGACCGTTGCGCAAATGGTGAACAACAACCGAAAAACAATGCGCTACAGCGGTCTGAGAGAGTTTTTAATCCGGGAAGATAAGTCGGTAATTATTTAAAGGGAACTTCTAAGGCAATACCGCATAATTCCGGTGCGCGGATTGCGTAGTCAGATTTTTCGTCAGAATGTTCAAATAATCAGTGTGCATACTGACGTATGGATACTGATTTTTGGGCAGTCTGACGGAAT
>CAJODI010000112.1 GCA_905233145.1 uncultured Ruminococcus sp.
CGGAAAATAGACCGCAAAGATTGTCTGTTTTTTATTTGAATTTAGTATAAGAGAGGCTTTTTCTGCGCAAAACAGCAAAAAACTCCCTGCTGTCAAAACAGCAGGGAGCTTTTACTTGGAGGCGACAGGCGGATTTGAACCGCCGCATCAGAGTTTTGCAGACTCGTGCCTTACCACTTGGCTATGTCGCCGTATTAAATTACAACAGGAACATTATAACACGTGGAGCTTTTGTTGTCAACCTTTTTTTGAAAATTAGCAGACAACGCCGCCGACTCGGAGTTTTATCGCTGTTGTTTGTATAATTATATGCACGCGATGAATAATAATATTACATTTCATATCCGTTTAAAAAACGCCGACGGTGTGCCGGCGTTTTTTCCGAAAGCTATTTAAATACGATGTATTTCAATAAATACAAAATAATAAGATGCAAAGGATAGATGATGTAGAACGAATATTTTAAAATCCCCTTGCCGACAAAGCCGCGCTTGCCGTTGTAAAGCTCGATCAGCGCGAAGGAATGGAGATACAAAACCGTGCCGGGAATAATCAAAATATTTATCAAATCCCTAACCATTGGCTTTTCGCTAAGAAAATAAAACACAAGCATCATAGCTACCTGATAGCTCATATTGAACAGATAGGCGACAATCAGAATCCCAATCAGCAAAAGCCCCTGAAGCACCGGCTTTTGGGAGAAACGGTCAATTATGCACAGCGCGATAAATCCGGCAAAAAGCCTGAACAAAACGTTTTGGTCAACAAAAGACAGCACTGTGCCGTAGTGCATCAAATTCCACGGTATCTCGGAAACAAACGCGAAAATCAGCAGCATGGCGCCGTATCGGAATCTGTTTCGGGTGTATCTAAAGCCCTCTGATATCAGGAAAACAAAAATCGGGAAGGATATTTTTCCGATGATTTCCATTATCCAAAACAGTGAAATATTGATTCCTCTGATTGAAAAAAATGTAACGGAATCAAGCTCATAGTGAAAGGCTGTTGCCGTGTGCGCGATCAACATGGCAATTGTTGCGATCACCTTTAGCGCGCTTCCGCTAAGCACTCGAAATTTGTCGGGAAAAATCGTTCTCGGCATTTTTAATTCTCCTTTTTGAGTTTTATTTTAAAGAGTCTCATTGCGTTTTTGTACATCAAGTTTTCATAATCCTCCGGCGAAAGCAGAGCTTTTGCTTCGTTAAAATACTGCTGATAAAGCGAACGCTCGCCCGTCCGGTTATGAAGCAGCGTGTCCCTTCCGTCAATCGGATTGTCTGTTCCGAAAAGCATTTTTTCACTGCCGTAAAGCTCAATCGCTTTGAGCGTGGTTGAGAGCGGAACCCATGTTGTGTCGCCGTAAAGATTAGGCAGCATTCCCAAAAGCCTCAGGGCTTTGGAGTTGTCTGTTCCCAAATCCATATGCACCATCACAAAATCAAGCTCGGGGTGAGCCTTTGCCGCATTGTACAGGTGTATTGACTCCGCTTCTGCGCAGCCGCCCGTATGAGAAACCACCGGAAGCGAAAATTTTGCCGCAAGTCTGTATACCGGCTCAAGTCTTGGATCGTCGGGCGCGGTTCTTGAGTGAAAGGGGTGCAGCTTTATCCCGTAGATGTATTTGCGGTTTTCGGCGATGATTCGCTCGGTTTCCGCGTCGGGCTGTTCGGAATGACATTTCATCCATACCAGCGCGCCGAGCCTGTCGGGATGCCTTTTGATTACCTCCAAAAGCCTTTCAAGCAGGACATTATGCGGCTTTTGCAGAAAAAAAGGCACGGCACGACCCTTATGGTCAAATTCCGCCGCTTCGATATTGCTGACAAGCGAAAAATCAATATTGTATTTGTTGACAGAATAAACAAGCTCCTCCTCGGTCATATTGAACTGAATCATATTTCCGATGTGAGCGTGCGTATCAATAATAATCATAGAACTCTTATGCAAAACAAACAGGACGGCTGCAAAAGCGGAGCCGTCCGAACTGTTACTTTTTTTCTGTGAGCAGCTTGTTTAGCTCCTCCATAAACGTGTTGATGTCCTTGAACTGGCGGTAAACCGAAGCGAAGCGAACATAAGAAACCTCGTCAGTGCTCTTCAATTCCTCCATAGCAAGCTCGCCGATTTGAGAGGTTGTGATCTCGCGGTCAAGGCTGCTTTGGATCCTTGCCTCGATTGAATCAACCATTGCCTCGATCTGCTCAATGGAAACCGGGCGTTTTTCGCACGCCCTCAAAATTCCGCCCATAAGCTTGTTGCGGTCAAAAACCTCGCGGCTTTTGTCGCGCTTAACAACGATTATCGGAACGGTTTCGATGACCTCGTGAGTAGTAAAACGCTTTCCGCATTTTAGACATTCGCGCCTTCTTCTGATCCTTTCGCCGTCGTCGGCAGAACGGGAATCAATAACCTTGCTTTCTTCGCAGGAACAATAAGGACATTTCATATGTTTCACCCCTCAATTATATCTATTATAACAATAAACAGGGATGATTACAAGAATTTTTTATTTACAATTCTGTAACGCATTTGCAGCCTGCCGCCTTATCAGGCGTATTTCTGCGCCTCGGCAACCGCAAGACGGTCGCAGCGTTCGTTCTCGGGGTGACCTGCGTGTCCCTTGACCCAGTTTACCTCAACCACGTGCCGCTCGCAAAGCTTTAGCAGCCTTTCCCAAAGCTCCGGATTGAGCGCGGGCTCCTTTTTGTTGCGCATCCAGTTGTTGGCACGCCATTTTTTTGCCCAGCCGAGATTGAGCGCGTTGCAAACATACTGGCTGTCGCTGTACAGCGCAACCTCGCACGGCTCCTTGAGTGCTTCCAGCGCGTTAATGACCGCCGAAAGCTCCATGCGGTTGTTGGTTGTGTTTGCTTCACCGCCCGAAAGCTCCTTTTCAACTCCGTTGTATCTCAAAATCGCGCCCCAGCCGCCGGGACCGGGATTGCCGCTGCACGCGCCGTCGGTAAATATTTCAACTTTTTTCATGTTTGATCAGCCTTCCGGTTTTTTGTAGTAAAAATTTTGGATTAAAGGCAATACCGCATAATTCCGGTGCGCGGATTGCGTAGTCAGATTTTTCGTCAGAATGTACAAATAATCAGTGTGCATACTGACGTATGGATACTG
>CAJODI010000113.1 GCA_905233145.1 uncultured Ruminococcus sp.
AAGGACGCCGCAAGGCTGTCGCCTTGCAAGGACGACAACGAAGTATTGCGGAAAATAGACCGCAAAGATTGTCTATTTTTTATTTGAGTTTAGTATGAAATTCTCTAACCAATGTTGAGGCAATACCGCATAATTCGGGTGTGCGGATTGCGCAGTCAGATTTTCGTCAGAATGTTCAAATAATCAGTTCGCGTATGACGTATGGGTGCTGATTTTTGGGCAGTCTGACAGAATAATAAAAGGCAAGGCGTGCGCCGCGAATTGTGCGGTGTTGCCTTTATTTTTGATTAATAAAATCCTTCATAAACCTGCGCTCTGCTTTTCCTATATCCGCGTCGGTTTTAATCTCTGCAAGGTAAAACTGAATATTTGTTGCATCGTCAATTGTCAGCTGCGCGTCAGTGTCGCAAACTCGCAAAGCAATCCTTCCGTCGTCCTCAACCAAGTTTGCGAGAAGCTCCTGGACTAATGTAGCGTCCATAATATTAATATCTCCGTCGCCGTCGGCATCGCCGATCAAAACATTCTCTACAGAATCGCTAAAATATCCGTCAAGCCATTCGTTGCGCTGCTTGTACCAGTCCTTGAGAAAATCAAAATTCTCTCCGTAGGTAGGAGCTGCCCTGCGCTGATAGTTTATCCAGGCTTTGGTTATATCCCAGCCTGCTTCGCCAAAGTTTTTGTCGAAGATATCTCCGTAACGCTGTCTCAGTCTATCCATTAGACCGCCCTCGGCATAAACATCCTGAATATATTTCTTGTTTTCACTATACACTCTCTCCGCATCAACATAGAACCAGTTGTGCCTGCACATAAACTGATAGATGTTCTTGTCGTTCGCAAACAGTCCCTCAATAGCATTTGATCTTATTGAACGCTGGGTATCCTGAGAATTGCACGCCGAAACATCATAATCCCACGGAGGGCCCGCATAAAGCTTTCCGTCCTTGTAATAGAAGAAAACCGAGGTCGAATCAAAGTCAAAGGGCTTAATAAATTCGTTAAACACATAGAATTTGGCAAAGGAATCTATGTCTGCCTTTTGCTCGATTTCTTCACGCGTGCCGTTTTTCATAGTTTCAAAAATATCATTGAGCGTGGACTCTATGTATTCCAGCTGTTCATCGTTCGGCTCCTCCGGCTCGGACACGATCATTCTCACGCCATGGCATTTGATGTAGGTAACATCGTCCTCAACGCGCGAATTTTCAAATTCAAGCAAAAAGTCTTTTTTGCCTCCGTTGCTCTTTATGTCAATGTCCACTCTGTCGTTACCCTGCTGGACAGGCTCATAAAGGGTGTAGCAGCCGCGATAAGAACCGTCAAGCCAAAGCTCAACAAATCTTTGGTTAGAGGTGTATTCGATCCCCATCTTTTGGGCGGTGTCAAACGCAACATAATTTCTGAGCAGAGTCGGATCAAACAGGTTTGCAATCAGCACCCATTTTTTTCCGCTGCCCATTCCGAGAACATTCTTTTTTGTTTTGAATTTAAAAGTAAATGGCTTTTTCTGCATCCACGAAAGTCCGGTGGTGTTGCCTCTGACCTTAAACTGAACGCTGTCCGACAAAACCGAACCATCGGTGTCTGTAATCTCAATCTGAGCATTAACGTAGCCGTCCTCTTTCAAAAGCGTGATACCGTTTCCGAACTCGGTATTCACGCTGATTTTTGCAGCCTGAGGAAACTCCTCGCTATCATCCTCGGCAGCAAACGCCGTGAAATTAAAACAAACTGTTGACGCAAGCAAAATCGCTGCGCAGATTACCAGCGAAACGCTTCTTTTCATTAGCTTTGAATACATGTCGATTCTCCTTTTTTGTGCAACGCAGCGTTAAGGCAATACCGCATAATTCCGGTGCGCAGATTGCGTAGTCAGATTTTTCGTCAGAATGTACAAATAATCAGTGTGCATACTGACGTATGGATACTGATTTTTAGGCAGTCTGACGGAATAATATGCAAGCAAGGCGTGCGCCATGAATTGTGCGGTGTTGCCTTAATAGTTTTCCAGAAAGCTGTGTTCAATTCCGCCCGACTTGTACCCGGCAAAGGTATCGAGACAAACGGAGTGAACACTGCTAAACAGGCTTTTTTCAATGTTTGGATTGGTTTTTTTCAGCTCCTTTATGAGCCGCTTTACCTCCTGTCGCTTTGAGCTGCCGGCTTCAAGCTTCTCCCTTTCTGTCACCCGGCAGGCACACTGAATAAACTCCAGTTTATTATATCTTACCCAGGCGATGATGTCGTCTTCGTGAATTCGGTACATAGGACGTATCAGCTCCATGCCCTCGAAGTTTGTGCTGTGAAGCTTTGGCGGCATCGACTGAAGCTGAGAGCCGTAAAACATGCCCAAAAGGGTTGTTTCTATTACATCGTTAAAATGGTGACCCAGAGCGATTTTGTTGCAGCCAAGCTGTTTTGCCCGGCTGTAAAGAAATCCGCGTCTCATTCTTGCGCAGAGGTAGCATGGAGATTTTTCTGTTTTTGCGGTAACCTTAAAAATATCGGTTTCAAATATAGTTACAGGCACATTTAGCAATCGCGCGTTTTCTTCAATTTTGCGGCGATTTTCTATATTGTATCCGGGATCCATTACAAGATATACAAGCTCAAAATTAACTTGACTGTATTTTTTTAACTCCTGAAGCAGCTTTGCCATAAGCATTGAGTCTTTGCCGCCGGAGATACAAACCGCGATTTTGTCGCCCTCGTTGACGAGCTTGTATTCCTTTAGGGCGATTATAAACGGATTCCAGATCTGTCTGCGGTATTTTTTGATTATGCTTCGCTCCACCTGTTCATGCTTCAAAAGCCCTCTGCTCATTATCTCACCTCCAATTTGATTGACCGTATTTTTTGTGTTATAATGATTAAGGCAACACCGCACAATTCACGGCGCACGCCTTGCTTGAATATTGTTTCGTCAGACTGCCCAAAAATCAGCACCCATACGTCAGTATGCGCACTGAGCGCAATCCGCACACCTGAATTATGCGGTATTGCCTTAATACAACAACGCAGTTATGCGAATTTTTCAGCTAACATCTGTTATAATGTGTTTTATCAGAAAACAGTATAAGGCATTAGGCAGCTTTGCACAATTACGAAAGGAAACGCCAAAGGCATACACCTTGTAATCCTTTGGCTGAAAAAAATGAAAATATATCTTGCAGGCCCGTTTTTTAACGGCGAGGAACTGAAAAATATTGAAAAAGCCGAAAACATCCTTATGTCGCGCGGCTTCAGCGTTTTCAGTCCAAGACTTAACGAAATCGAAACTAAAGGAAGCTCTCAGCAGTCATGGTGGTCAAAAGAGACATTTTTGAATGACAAGCGGTTTATTGACTGGGCGGACTGCGTTGTTATGCTTTATTACGGCGGATACAGCGACAGCGGCACGGCATGGGAATGCGGCTACGCCTACGGGACCAACAAGCCGGTCGTGGTGGTTCACCTTGGAAAAGATTCTAACCTTATGATTCACGAGGGCTGTCATACAAACATCAGCCTTGATGAACTTGAAGAATATGATTTTGAAATGATGCCGGCAAAGCCGTATAGGGGAAAAATGTTCTAATGAAAATCAAGCCTTTTATCGCCGCCGCTGTAATCATTTTTGCGCTGGGAATCGCAGGAAGTATTTTTGCTCTGACCTCTTCTTCAAAAAACCTTGTCCGAATCTCACAAGGAGGCAAAACTCTTTACACAATTGATCTTTCCTTAGCAAAAGACGACAAAATTGAGATAAAATGCAGCGAAGGTACAAACATTATTGAAATCAAAGACGGTAAAATCCGCGTCAGCGACGCCGACTGTCCCGACAAAACCTGCGTCAAATCAGGGTGGCTTAGTTCGTCGGCTATGCCGATCGTCTGCCTTCCGCACAGGCTGATCATTGAATTTTGCAGCGAAAGCGACGTTGACGCTGTAACGAGGTGACTATGAAAAAAGCAAAACGAATTTCAGAGCTCGGAGTGCTGACGGCTCTTGCGCTGATAATGTTTATTGTCGAGCTGCAAATTCCGAATCCTTTTCCGATTCCGGGAATTAAGCTCGGACTTGCAAATATAATTACAGTTTACACAATTTACCGCTACAAGGCATGGGAAGCCGCCGCGGTTGCAGCGGTTAGAATCACGCTCGGCTCTGTTTTTGCGGGCAACGTATCGGCACTGATCTACAGTGCCGCAGGAAGCGCGCTGTGCATACTGGGAATGATTATCCTCAAGCGCTTTATCGGCGAAAAGCACCTTTGGCTCGCAAGCGTTTTCGGAGCAGTTCTGCACAATACAGGGCAAATTCTCGCGGCCTGCTTTGTTTTGCAAACTCCGCAGATTTTCGCGTATTATCCGTTTTTGATTGTCTCGGGATGTCTTGCCGGGGGCTTTAACGGACTTTGCGCTCAGCTTGTTATCAACAGGCTGAACAAAATTGATCTAAATAACGCTGATCAATAGTTGCCAAAAGATTGTTGTGTTTTATTCTGATTTCAATAAACATTTCAAAAAGCAAAATATATAAATATAAGGGAGCTTAATAAGTTAAAGCAATACCGCATAATTCAGGTGTGCGGATTGCGCAGTAAGATTTTTCAGCAGATTGTCCAAATAATCAGTTTGTATACTGACGTATGGGTGCTGATTTTTGGGCAATCTGACGAAATAATAAAAGGCAGGGCGTGCGCCGTGAATTGTGCAGTTTTGCCTTAAAAACTTTTATTTTGAGAAAAAGCCTTGTTTTGGCAAAACGCTGACTGCGCGCCGGCGTTTTATACTAATCTCAGATAAAAAGTGGACAAATATTTGCGAGGATATTTTTCGCAAGACGAGGCGAAGGACGCCGCAAGGCTGTCGCCTTGCAAGGACGTAGACCGCAAAGATTGTCTATTTTTTATTTGAGTTTAGTATTATTTATGCGTTCGTTGCTAAATGCGTGAATTGGGCGCAGCTTTGCGTTGTTTGCCGAGCTTGCTTATGTTTTCCAAAAGCTTGCCTGTCGCAAAAATCAGCAGCATTTCGGGAATACACTTTACGGCAACGCTTATGAAACGTGTAACAAGAAAGGTTGCGTATGGAGTTTGAAATCCGGGATTAAAAAACTCATAGAACCAAAATGCCGCCAAAAACGTTTCGACCAACAGCATATTCGCAAACCAGCCGCCGACTACACGCGGAATTGTTACCTTGTTTTTGTAAAAGGCAAAGCCGTAAATCAGCCCTGTCAGCGCGCCGCTGATTGTAAATCCGGGAATATAAGCTCCGCTTGGGCTGATAATATACGACAGCACGTCGCCCAAGGCTCCGACAAGCATTGCCGGAACCGGGCCGAGTAACGAGCCCGCAGCAGCAATCGGCAGAAACGCCGCGCTTATTTTGACAGTGTTGCCGAACATCGGCAGGGTTGCGTTGGCAAACAGCCCCAGCACAACGCGAATTGCGAGCAGCATTGCGGCAGCTGTAAGACCGTATACAGATTTGAGTTCAAGAGCTGAGCTGGACAGACGTTTGATTTGTGACATGATAACCTCCTGACTCCGCCAAAGAAAAAGGCGGACAAAAGTCCGCCGAAATTTTCTGATAACAGCGGGATGCGAGATACGCATCGCAGAAAACTTCTTTCGTTTTTTCGGCAACTCCCCGTCCGAAAAACACTTAGCACCCAAATGGCGCAACGCGCGAATCTCTACTCTGTTTAGGGAATCTCTGATAATTCATTGTCGCATAGACTCAGAATTTTTGGAGTTTCCTTTATTTCTTTCGATTTAATTATATCACTGTTTTTAAAACTGTCAAGCTTTTTTGCCGGGCAAAAGCCCCGGAATAAAGCCAAGCCCCGGCTGCCCGAAAATGCCGACATCCGAAAACTACGTTTTTTTGTAATATTGTTCTAAATCGGCATTTTTGTTTCAGACTGTCTTTTTCTTTGAAAATGAGTTGTTCATCTTTACAATCAGGTTTGAAAGCGGCTTGTAGATAAACATGGTTATTACCGAAACAATAAGACCTTTGCCGAGAGTGAACGGCAAATTAAAAATCAAAAGCGACTTCAACAGGTTGTCGGAGTAAGGCAGAAGCGTTTTGTATATTGCTACAATAGCGTCCATGTCATTGCCGAACCACATTGCAGCGTATGCCGGGTACACCACAAAATAATTGACAGGCAGACTGACCGCTGCCATAACAAGCGAACCGATAATGCAGGCAGCAAGCGCGCCCTTTTTGGTTTTGTTATACTTATATATAAGTCCCGCAGTAACCGAGAGCGCAGCTCCGAGAATAAAGTTAGAAAGCTCGCCGATGCTTCCGGATGTTCCAAACGGAATGTGTATTAGGTTTTTGAGGAAGCAGATAAGCACT
>CAJODI010000114.1 GCA_905233145.1 uncultured Ruminococcus sp.
CAAAAATTAAAATTGCGAATCCTCATCAGCACAGCCGCACACGCCGCAATTAAGACAGGTAAAAATACAGGCTCATTCATGATTGCCGTATGACCATGAAAAAAAGTAACAGCCATGATGAACAGAAAAAAAGGCAGAACAAATATAGAGTCCCTTCCTTTTTTCAGGCGGGACTCTGCTATAATCTGTCTACTAAAAATAATCACAATAGGAGTGATTGTATCATTATGCGTGAATTTATCCTATCAGTAGCAGAGGGAGTAAGGCAGAACCCTAAAAACAATAAATACGACACACAGGCGAAAATCACAAAATGCGAGGAACTCAAACAAGCCGCGCTGTTTGACCACGTAGCAGCACGACTCCATAACAACGAACGCGGAAATGACAATTTCATTGAGGCTGACTGCTTAATCATGGATTGCGACAACGGCCACAGCGACAAGCCGGAATTATGGCTCACACCTGCAAAGTTACATGAACGCTTGCCTGATGTGGAATTGGCCATTGTCTACAGCAGGAATCATATGGCAGTCAAGACATCAGGCGAGGGCGAGAACAAAAAAGAAATTTCAGCCCGCCCGCGTTTTCACATCTACCTCCCTACGAGTCAGACTATTACAGAAGCTCAGACAATCAGAGACATGAAAGAACGCCTGATTGCCCTTATTCCTGAGCTTGACGACGGCGCAAAGGACGCAACACGACTCATTTACGGGGTGGAGAATCCGCAAGTGGAATTTTTTGCGGGCGCGTTGTCGGTTGACCAGTATTTGACCGCAAACGCTGAAAACTCCATAGAGTATGACCCGCCGGAAGAGAACAACGACGACTCAGAGGAGGAAACACCCGATACTGAGTCGGGCATAATCCCGCACGGCACACGCAACAATACAATTTACAAGAAGGCTTGTAGCCTCATTCGCACGCTTGGTGAAATCAACGCAATACAACCCTTCAATGAGGCTTGTGCTAAGTGCCAGCCTCCTTTACCGCCGAATGAAATCGCAGACATTTGGAACAACGCACTAAAGTTTGTTAAGCGCGAAATCAAGAAGGAGCAGAAGAAAGGCACAGGGAAAAAGAAGAAAATTCTCACACTCGCGATTATGGAGAAAACACTTCAGGAACTTAATATTTCGGTGCAATATAATCTCCTCACTAAGGATATTGAAATCTCTGATTTACCGCCCGACAATGAACATGTCCCGCCCTCGTACTACTCTCTCGACGCGATTGCACGGAAAAAAGCTACTACGGAAATTTTTCCGACATTCCTCACAACTTACTTCAAAAGCCTCAATTACTCCGTGAATGATGGGTTTATCCTCAACGCGATTGCGGCACTCGCCATTACTCACCCCCTAAATCCTGTCAGGGAAATGCTCAATGCTACAACATGGGACGGCCACGATAGACTCGCTGACCTGTACAAAGTCTTAAATATAGACTCGGACACAACAAGCGCGAATGCATACCGCATTTTCTTGCGTAAGTGGTTACATCAGGCTGTCTCACTTGTACTGAATGACGCAGGAGATCTCAATTCGGATTTTGTCCTTGTCCTACAGGGGAAGCAGGGAATCGGCAAAACAAATTTTTTCCGTACTCTTGCCATGAAGCCAGCTTGGTTTGAGGAAGGAGCCGTAATCGACATGCAAAGGAAAGACACTTACATTCAGGCTACAGCAACATGGATAACCGAACTTGGAGAACTTGACAGCACTCTCAAAAAAGAACAATCAAGCCTGAAAGCCTTTATCACCGCAAACTCTGACACTTTCAGACGGCCTTATGCACGCAAGGCGGAGAAGACAGAACGCCGGACGGTTTTTTGTGCAACCGTCAATCCCGAAGAGACAATCAGAGATGATACAGGCTCACGGCGGTATATCTTCATTCACGTTGACAGCATAAACAAGCAATTTCTCTACAACGATATGACTCCTGAATGGTGCGCTCAGTTATGGCGGCAAGTCTACGAAACACTGTACTTGCACAAAGGCCGTAAAGGGTTTTACCTCACTGATGATGAACGCGCATTCGTTGAAGAAAATAACAGCAAATTCACAGTCCCCCTTGACGGTGAGACCGAATTACGCGACAGCCTCACATGGGAAAGTGATATTTCCTTGTGGAACTGGACGACTATCAAAGAACTCGAAGAAAGTTGCCCATACCTAAAGGATAAGAGAATCAAACCCCGCAATCTAGGACGCGCCATAATGAAGATACTTGCGCCGATTATCGCAAGCAAAAGTGAATCACCTGATGACAAATTCCGGCGGCTTGTAAACGGCAGAACACAATATTATTTACCTAGAGTGAAAGTGAAGGAACTATACGAACAGTAGAGAACTCTACCAGTAAAAATACGTAAAAACAACATAAACAGTTATGGCTACTAGCTTTTAGGTTAGTAGATGTCTTTCGTCTACTGGTAGAGTTTAGTAGACAACAAAAAGCATTTGTGTTTAGCAATTTATAATCATGACTGATAACTTATCATTCTAATCATTGCTGATTTTAGCACTAAATCTTACTGAAAAGCCCTAATGCTGACGCGGACGCGCTTTTGTGTTGGTAGAGATATTTTTTATTGGTAGAGATAAAATTTTTATGATGTCTACCAAAAAATTTATAGTATTCATCATACTTTATCATGCTTTAGTAGAGATGTAGAGATAAGTAGATATAAATATAAAAAAAAAAAAAAATAAAAATATAAAAAAAAATATAAATATAAAAGTATGTATATAGATTTTTACTCATCTCTACTCTACATCTCTACTAAAGCATG
>CAJODI010000115.1 GCA_905233145.1 uncultured Ruminococcus sp.
ATCAGTGTGCATACTGACGTATGGATACTGATTTTTGGGCAGTCTGACGGAATAATATGCAAGCAAGGCGTGCGCCATGAATTGTGCGGTGTTGCCCTAACATCGGTTGCCGGAAAGATACCTTACAATTTTGAGTTTGGAGCGTTAAGTTTTGACCGGGCAGATAGGCTTTTTAAAAAACACCTTTGTTCCCAATTTGATAAAAATGCCTTTATCCTGACCGATACTCGCCATAAACCAATATCAGCCTTATTCGGCAATTCAGCAGGAGTGATTAAATGGATATAGCAATCGACCTTGGCTCAGGAAGAACCAGAGTTTATACATCCGAAAGCGGCAAGCTTCTTGACGAAGCGAGCGTTGTCGCGTTTGATATTGACTCAAGACAAATCTACGAATACGGCGACCGGGCATACAAAATGATTGGCAAAACGCCCTTTGGAACCTCCGCCGTACATCCGATAGAAAACGGCGTGATCGCACAGTCGGACCTTGCCGCCGCAATGGTGAGCGAAATGCTGCGTGAGGTCAGTGCGTCGCGCGTTGTGATGCCGCGAATTGTCAGCGCGGTCCCCTGCGGCGTGACCGAGGTTGAAAAACGCGCCGTTGTCAACGCCGTAAGCTCCTTTGGCGCAAGAAAAGTTTACCTGATTGAAAGTCCTCTTGCAGCTGCTCTGGGATGCGGAATCGACATCACCTCGCCTCACGGATTACTTATCGCCGACCTCGGTGCCGGGACAGCCGACATAGCTGTCGTTTCGCTGGGCGGCACTGCGGTATCCAAAAGCGTTTTTTGTGCCGGCAGAAAAATGGACGAAGAAATTGTAAAATACGTTCGCAAAAAGTATAATCTGATTATCGGAGAAAACATGGCGGAAAGCTGCAAGCTGGCAATCGGCTGTGTAAAAAGCCCGGCGCAGGAAAGCTTTTACCGCGTCAAGGGCAGAGACGCGCTCAGCGGTCTGCCCTCCTATGCCGACGTGACCTCGTCCGAAATAAAATCGGCACTTGAAGAAACCGCCGCGGAGCTTGTCAAAGCAATCAGAGATGTGCTCGAAAAAGCTCCGCCGGAGCTTGTCAGCGACATATACACCGACGGAATTATTCTTACAGGCGGACTTGCGCGGCTGGGCGGACTGGCAAGGCTTATCAGCGAAAAAACCCACCTTCGCGTCAGGGTTCACAAAACCTCAGCCGACTGTGTAATCAACGGCTGCGGAAGGTCTATCGAATATATTGACAAGCCTCCCAAGGGAGCACAGGGCGTTTCTCCCCTGTTTTCGGCTTACTAAAGGTCAAGTTTAAAAAGGCGGTTGGAAAATGACTTCGGAATACAGCGTTTTACTGAGTATTGTGGGCTATCGGTTATTCGGCGGCAGCAGGCCGGCAACCGAGGGCTTTGACATACCCGAAATTCTCAGCGAAGCAAAAAAGCAGACAGTTTTTTCTCTGGTTTTTCCCTTCTTACGCGATAAACTAAAAAAAGCCTCGCCAAAGGATTTTGCCAAATACAACGAGGTTTTCTACGGCAACATAATGAAAAACACCTCAAACCATATGCAGCACGGAGAACTGCACAAGCTTATGACCGAGGGGTTTGTGCCCTACTGCGTTTTAAAGGGCTATGCCTCCGCCTTATACTATCCCGACCCAACCGTAAGAGAGATGGGAGACGTGGATTTTCTTGTTTATGAAAAGGATTTTAAACGCGCCGCAAAGCTTGTTGAAAGCATAGGCTTTGTCCCGGATCAGGAAGACGACGGCAAACAAATACATATCGGCTACAAGCGCGATCAGCTGAGCGTTTGGGAGCAGCACCGAAGCCTTAACGGAATCCCAAAGGGTGAACCCGGCGACAAAATCAGGCTTGAAATCACAAAAACGATCGAAACCTCGCGGCTTATTGCCGCCGAAGATTTTTGCTGCATGGTACCCGACGACTTTCACCACGGTCTAATCATGCTGCTGCATGTTGCCTCTCATCTTACCGGCGAGGGGATCGGACTGCGGCACCTCTGCGACTGGGCTGTGTTTGTAAACAAAACCGGCAGCGAAGTATTTCCGAAAATTTTTGAGCAAAGGCTAAGGGAATTCGGACTTTGGAAGCTTGCGCAGATACTCACGCTTCTTTCGGAAAAATATCTCAGACTAAAGGCTCAGGCGTGGGCAAAAAACGCGGAAATCTCAGACAGGCAGCTTGACGATTTGATGGTTGATATCCTAAACGGCGGCAATTTCGGCAAAAAGGACATGAACCGTTACCGCGAGATAAAGTATATTTCTAACCGCGGCGAGCACACGGTTGACGACAGGAGCATTGCTTCACAGGCAGTTTCCACACTGAACAAAAAGATTTATTCGCAGCACAAAATCATAAAAAAATACAAAATCCTGCTTCCTGTGGGCTGGGCTGCCGAAATCGGAAAATACTCCGCGCTGCTTTTGACCGGCAAACGCAAAACCGCAAAAACCTCGTCAATGCTCAAGGAAGCAGCGGCACGAAAAAGCATATATCAAATCATGGAATTGTTTGAAACTAATACTACTATCTAAAAAATCAAAAAGCAGACAGAGCGCGTTGAGTCCTCTGTCTGCTTTTTATTTATAATATTTTGCCTCATCACGGATTTTTGTGGGGAAATAAAAAGTAAATATTGAAAAAGAGCATAGGAAGCTCCAAAATTGTAGTTGCGAAACAAACAATGAGG
>CAJODI010000116.1 GCA_905233145.1 uncultured Ruminococcus sp.
ATTTTATATAATATTTGTCATTCTTTTCATTCGGTTTTTCCCGTAAGTTTTTTGTCTGTTTTTTCGGGGAGGGCACAAGCTGAACAAGGGCAATCATTTTCAGCAGGGTGCGCTGAGAACGGCAAAGGGTATCAAATGGATATTGGAGGCAACGAAATGAGCGTCGTGATCAAGGAGATCGAAACAAAGGGCGTGATGACAAAGTCCAATCTGCCCGTATCTGACTATTCCGTCAATCCTTACGTCGGCTGTGTTCACGGCTGTAAATACTGTTACGCAAGCTTTATGAAGCGCTTTACCAATCACCCTGAGCCTTGGGGCGATTTCGTGGATGTGAAGTATTGGACGCCCATCAAGAATCCGAAAAAGTACGCGGGTAAGGAAGCGTTCATCGGCTCCGTTACCGACCCTTACCAGCCTTGTGAAAAAGAGTACGGTCGCACCCGTGCGTTACTCGAACAGCTACAGGGCAGCGGCGTGAATATCAGCATCGCCACCCGTTCCGATTTGGTGCTGAGAGATCTGGATTTGATCAAGACCTTTCCGAACGCGCGCGTATCGTGGTCGATCAACACGCTGGACGAGAGCTTCCGCAGACAGATGGACAGAGCCGTCAGCATTGAGCGCAGGCTCAACGCGATGAAGCAGTTTTACGAAGCCGGCGTGCAGACGACCTGTTTTATCTCGCCGATTTTTCCCGGTATCACCGACCCAAAGGAGATCATCTCAGCGGCAAAGGATTTCTGTAATCTGGTGTGGCTGGAGAACCTGAATCTGCGCGGCGACTACCGCACAAAAATCCTTAACTGGATCCATGAAAACCGTCCCGAGCTGGACGGCTTATATAAGGAGATCTACACCTACAAGGATCGCTCCTACTGGTATGCTCTCGATGAAGAGATGAAGGAATTTACCGAAAAGAACCATTTGCCCTATCTCCGCGACGACGACACCAAACGCTCCGATTTCGGCGAGCCGCCGGTCGTGGTCAACTACTTCTTCCATGAGGAAGTCAAGAAATCCGCAAAGCAGAAGAGTGGATCAAAATGAGAGAAAAGGTTTTTCAATATGTAAAAAGAAAATACGCGATAGAGCCGGATTATCCGTTGCCTACCGCGCCGACCTTTCCCGTAATGCGGCATGAGGATAACCGCAAATGGTTTGCAATCATCATGGATGTGCCGAGAGAACGGCTGGGACTCGACGGCAATGCCCGCGTAGATATCCTCAATGTGAAATTAGGCGATCCGCTGCTCGTTGATTTTCTTACGCAGCAGCAAGGCTATTTTCGGGGCTATCACATCAGCCGCGGAAACTGGATATCTATCCTGTTAGACGGAACGGTTCCGATGGAAGAGATCGGTCAGTGGATCGATGAGAGCTTTCGTGTAACAGCGTCAAAAAAGAGTAAACAAAGGTTCCGCGATCCAAAGGAATGGCTTATCCCGGCAAATCCAAAGTACTATGATATTGCACATGCTTTTGACAGCAAAAAAGAGATCGAGTGGAAGCAAGGCAAAGGAATCAAAGTGGGCGACACGGTATTCCTGTATGCGGCGGCGCCGATCTCCGCGATCCTGTATCAGTGCAAGGTGACAAAGACAGATATCCCGTTCGATTATGTCAGCGACAAGCTGACGATCACCGCTTTGATGAAAATCAAGCTGATAAAGCGGTATAAGCCGGATTGCTTTTCGTTTGAAACGCTGAAGAACGAGTACAGTATCCTGACCATCAGAGGACCGAGAGGCATACCCCATTCTTTGAGCGAAGCGTTAAAGATATAAGGAGGTTCGGATATGTCAAGATTTGTAGCGTTTGATGTAGAAACGCCGAACCGCATGAGCAACCGGATGAGCGCTGTCGGAATCACCGTCGTCGAGGACGGCAAAATCACGGAAAGCTTTTATTCGCTTGTCAATCCCGAGACGTATTTTGATTACTTCAACATACGCTTAACGGGTATCAACGAAAGAGCGGTAACGAGCGCGCCGACCTTTCCCGAGCTTTGGCGGCGAATAGAGCCGCTGATGTCAAGCGGATTATTGGTCGCGCATAACGCGGTGTTCGATATGAATGTACTCAAAAGATGTCTGCGGGATTACGAGATAGACTGGAAACCTTATGCACGGTACATCTGCACGGTGCAAATGGGCAGACGGCTTCTGCCGGGCATGAGCCATAAGCTGAATGTTCTGTGCGATCACTACGGAATTCCGCTTGACCATCATCACGCCGCCAGCGACAGCTCCGCCTGTGCTCAAATACTGTTAAAATACCTCGAAACCGGCGCAGATATAAAGCAGTTTATCAGAACCTGCTCGTTTTATCAATAACTTGAAAGTTGCAAATCGCAATGACGTAGGGTGTATGAATCAATTCTGCTGTGAGAAATGAGAATTATGTTTACAAAGCGTAGGACTTGCATAAGCAAAAAACCTGCCTGCTCACGAATGAACAGGCGGGTATATTTTATGCCGTAATCGGAATACTCTCTGTTTCCTCCATACCGAGGAAGAACCGGCGGATATTCATATTCAGCTCTACATTTAGTTCATAGTTGCGGTAAACGTCAACGCGTTTGACCATCGAATTTACTATCATCTTTTTAGCTTCAATGG
>CAJODI010000117.1 GCA_905233145.1 uncultured Ruminococcus sp.
CTGGACGCGTTGAAGAATGCCGATACCGACGAGGTCAAGATCATGCTCAACGGCAGCTTGCAGCCCATGATCATCCGTCCGGTCGACGGTCAGAGCTTCACCTTCTTAGTCGTTCCCATGCGTTTGGCTGCGGAATAATCAACATCGTACCGTGACGGGTAGCACTCGTCCGCAAGAAAAAGAACTAATCATATGGAAACAATCACGATCAATGAAGAATTCATCCGTTTGGATAATTTAATGAAGTTTTCGGGAATGTGCAATTCCGGCGGAAGGGCAAAATACCTGATCCAAAACGGTGAGGTTAAGCTTAACGGCGAGATTTGCACCATGCGCGGAAAGAAGCTCAGACCCGGCGATACAATCGAATATCAGAACAGGACGGTTACGGTCACATCCAATACTCCTTGATAAAATTGATGGAACAATCACGATTTATTGAGGAGCGGTATGAAAGTTAAATCACTTCATTTTGAGAATTACAGAAACTTAAAAGACAATCGCATTTATCCGGCTGACAATGTCAATGTGATCTACGGCGAGAACGCCAACGGCAAAACCAATCTGATCGAGGCGATCTGGCTGTTCTGCGGCGGACATTCCTTTCGCGGTTCCAAGGATCATGAGCTGATCCAATTTGAGAAAGACCTTTTTCGGCTGAAAATGGATTTCTACGCGCAGGACAGAGATCAGACCGCGGAGATCGTTTTTGATAAGAATAAAAAGCTGATCAAGATCAATGAGGTAGAAAAAAACTCTTCCTCATATTTGACAGAGGTCTTTTCGGCTGTCGTCTTTTCACCGGAACATCTGAGTCTGATCAAGCAGGGACCCAACGTCCGACGCAGATTTTTGGACGCGGCGATCTGTCAGCAAAGGATCCGATATGCTTCACTTTTAGCGCAGTATCATCGGATCATCAATCAGCGAAACGCGCTGTTGAAGGATATTCATAAAAATAAAGAACTCAAAGAAACCCTTTCGATCTGGGATGACAGTCTGTCGATCGTCGGCGCGCAGATCATCCGTGAGCGCTTTGATTATATCCGGCAGCTGCGCGACGCGTCAAAAAGCTATCACAGCGGTATCTCGGGAGAAAAGGAAGAGCTGGATATCACCTGTTTGTGTACCGCTAAGGCGGAAGAAAGTGACAGCGTGGAGGTCATCCGCGATAAGCTGAGGAACGGGTTTCATTCCTCCCGACACGAGGATTACCACACAGGCTATACCTCGGTCGGTCCTCATCGGGATGATATCGATATCAAGATCAACGGTATCTCCGCGCGGCGCTTTGCCTCTCAGGGACAACAGCGTTCGGCGGTATTATCCATGAAGCTCAGTGAGGCGGATCTGCTGTATCGAAAGAACGGCGAGAGACCCGTGATCCTTCTCGATGACGTATTGTCAGAGCTTGACAATAAGCGGCAGGATTTCCTGCTCAACAAGGTCGAGGATTATCAGGTGTTCGTCACCTGCTGTGAAGAAAGCAACAAGGAACAGCTGCAAAAGGGCAAGGTGTTCTATGTGAATAACGGAGAGATCAGGGAAACAGAATGAAATATCTGCATCTGGGTAAAGATACTTCTATCGAGATCAATAATATCGTCGGTATCTTCGATATGGATACCAGCACAGTCAGCAAGCATACGCGTGAATTTTTGCGCGTATGTGAAAATGAGAACAGGATCGTCAACGTCAGCTTTGAGCTGCCGAAATCCTATATTCTCTATGATTTCAGCGGAGAATATTCCGTTTATCTCTCGCCGCTGAATTCCGCGACGCTGCTCAAGCGTATGTCGGAGTAAATTCGTTAAGATAATGGCGGCTATTTTGAGCCGCTGATAACGTTCAATAAACAGGAAAGGAAACTGTTATGAATAGCTGTAGATGTCCCTACTGCGGTAAAAGAATCTCTTATTTTACCGCGTTGTCGATTCGCAGAAGAGGAGAATATTACTGCAAAAAGTGTAAGAAAGAAAGTAACGTGCATATCAAAAAGACGATATGGGTCATGTTTTTTGCCGCTTTGGTATTCGCGCTGCTTATCATGGGATATTATATCCTGCTCACCGACCGTGAGAATCCATGGTTCATTTTTTTGGTGGCGGTACCTTTCCTGCTGTTTTATCTGTTTTCACCGCTGTTTGTCAGGCTCAGACCGAAGAAAAAGTTCCAGGATTCTCTTTATGACACCGATATGGTGAACGCGCCGATGGCGGATCCCGATCCGACGATGGCGTCATCCGCCAAGATCGCTCCCGCGTTTATCGATGATCTCGCGAACAGTGACAGAGAGTATCAGCCGGCGATCAATCCCGACGTCTTTAAGGCGATCAAGGGTGAGCGCAAGGCGATCGAAGAGGTTGACGGCGGCACAAGGGCGTTTGATAAATTTGAGAACATTTCCAGCTCCGGCAACGATATCGGCGCTACCAAGCCGGTAGGAAATCTGAAAAATGTTCCGCCGAAGAGGTAAACAGAGTAATCATGTTTCATTTACCTGTATGTCCGCACTGCGGCACCGTCTATCGATACAAGGAT
>CAJODI010000118.1 GCA_905233145.1 uncultured Ruminococcus sp.
TTCCGGTGCGCGGATTGCGTAGTCAGATTTTTCGTCAGAATGTACAAATAATCAGTGTGCATACTGACGTATGGATACTGATTTTTGGGCAGTCTGACGGAACAATATGCAAGCAAGGCGTGCGCCATGAATTGTGCGGTGTTGCCTTAAGTGATATCATAATTCTATGAGGCGATTTTACCGCTCATCACAGCTTTTCTTCGGAATTTCTCTCAGCATTGAATTTCTTTCGTAACAATGCAGAATCACATCATGTTCGGGCATAATGAAACTGAGAATGAATCCCTTTTTTGTATCATAATTTCTTTCAAGCTCCGCTCCGTCAAGCCGAAACGAATAATCCGTATCGGTAGCTATCATCCAATAATAGAGCGTTACTTTTTCTCCGGCTTTGTATTCATCCTTTGCGTTCTTGTACGCATATTTTTGTCCGGAATAGTCAACCTTATATTTTCCCTTAGAAAGCTTCATCAAATCATCCCTTCATACCGGTGTATTTTCCAAACTCGCGCGGCTTTATGTAACGCGATTAGAATTAGCTGTTTCTACGCTTATCGAAAAGAATCAATAAATTTTTCATTTAGGCAATACCGCACAATCCGCACACCCGAATTATGCGGTATTGCCTTTACAGTTTTCTCCCTAATTGATATGCCTTTTCAGGATACTCACTTCGCCTCGTCATCGACGGCGAACCGCAGCCGTAGCCGAGCACCATGCCCATATCTCTGAAATGTATATATCTGACCAAGGTTTTGTAATGCGCTTCAATTGCTTCAAAGGTCCAGTCATCCGCATTCCACGCGACTGTCAGAAGAGCGGATTTCAGATGCCTGCTGTTTAGGCTGGAATTATACGCGCAGAAGCGGTCAACAATAATTTTCAGCTGCGCGGACATACCGTAGTAATACAGCGGTGTGGCAAATACGACCATATCGCTGCATAGAAGCTTTTGTCTAATAATTTCATTATCATCCTTCTGCGCACACGGTCCCTCATAGCCGCAGCGTACACAACCGATACACGGACGCACATTCATCTTACAAACGTCGAGCACCTCAACGGTGTTACCGCTTTCTTCCGCTCCGCGCTTGAAATTATCAACTAATATAGCAGTAGAACCGCTTTTGTTGGGACTTGCGAACAGTACCGTTATCTTCATATCAAAAACCTCTTTTCATCATTTCATGCCGGTGGCTTGCAGCCAAGCCGATACATCATCGGACAGTGTATCTCCGCCTGAGTAGTGTACTGAGAGTCCTTCGCCGATGCCGGAATTCGGCGCGAGCTTGGCAATCGATGCTTCGTCATCGCCGCGCCGGTTTTCGCTTTCGGGACTGCCCATCAAGTAACTGCCGCCTTTAATCAGAACATAATTGTCAGAAAGCTCTTTGTTTTCCGTGCTGACAACCCACGTCGGCGATTCGCTTTGAGTAGGATCATTCTGCGGTGCGCTCCATGAAGGCGTCGCAGGGGTCTGCTGAGGGTTGAGCACTGCGTTCAGCACAATACCGCTGATGACAACAGCAACTAACAAAAGCACGTACAAAAGCGCCGCTTTTCTCCTGCCCTTCTTAGCGATCCCTCTGAGAAACAGAGATAACAAAAATCCCGCGAACGCCCACGCGAGAAGCATGGCGAGGTTTTCGAGAATCACTAGCCACGCCGCTTTGTCGTAATCCAAAAAGGCAAACGGCGTTTTCAACAGCATATAATCAAAGAAATTCGACTTAAAAAACAGATAAAAACCGTAAACGGAAATACCGCTCATCACCGCTCCCATGGTGATTTTAACCACGCGCTTTTTAAGCTTTGCGGTAACAATGCCGAAGTGCAGTCCAAGGTGAACGCCCATCAGCACAAACGACCAGTGCGACAACGCAAGGTGTCCTTGCCGGACAACGGACGAAGGCAGCAAGCCGTTCATAAAAGGTGTAGCAAATCGGCTCATCATCATACCCGACAGTGCCGTGCAAACAAACGAAAGCAGCAAAAGAATATTGACAATCAGCTGAAATATCCGCAGCGGACTGTATTTGCCCTTGAAGATCGCCGCGTAAAACCTTCGGTTCAACACCTGATGCACAATTGTCAGAGCGAACATCGAAATACCCAGCCACTCATGCGCGAGCTGCTCCGTCACCTGAAACGCCATCAAAAGCAATAAGATGACCGTTAGTGCAATGTCAATAACGCGTTTGATGATAGTTTTCATTTTAATTCTCCACACCCTTCATATTGAATGCCCCCTTCCCCGAATTGATAGACAGAAAAAAGTATGGTAAAATGGAATGGAAACAAAAAATAGAAGGAGAGAAAATCATGTCTATCAAAAAGGGAAGCGCACCGCCGCGCTATGATGAAGAATTCAAAAAGGGAGCAATGGCTCTGGTCACAGAAAAAGGTATGCCCCTCAAAACTGCCGCCAACTGCGTTCATGGCTGAACGCTTCCGGCTACAAACCTGCCGAGGTTGCCAAACAGCACCGCGCTGACAGCCGTCAAAAGGAACTTGAAGCGGAGAATAAGCGGCTCCGCAAGCAATTAGCTGAGAAAGACGAGGTCATCGAAATCCTAAAAAAATCCGTCGGCATACTTTCACAACCATAGAGGACAAGTATCGTTTTGTCGATGCTCACCGCTCCGAATTCTCTGTGGATAAGCTATGCCGTTTGCTCCAAATCAACCGGAGCGGCTATAATGCTTGGAAGCTTCGCGGTATTTCCAAGCGCAAACGCGAGGAACAGGTACTGCTGTGCGCCATCATCACCCTTCATCAGCAGTATCCTGCTATGGGTCTGGACGGCATTTATCATACGCTGAAGAAGCAGATGCGCTGTTCACGCAACCGTATTCACCGGCTTATGAAAAAATACAATATCCACTCCATCCGCAAAAACGCCTACAAGTCTACCACCAACTCAAATCATCATTATCCTATCTGCGAAAACCTCTTAAAACGTGACTTTTTTGCCGATATTCCCAATTCCAAGTGGGTCGGCGATATCACCTACATCAGAACAGATGAAGGCTGGCTTTATCTCGCCACCGTCAAGGATTTGTGCACCAAGAAAATCGTCGGTTATGCTTTTTCGGAACGTATTGACGCCAACCTTGTTGTAGCCGCCCTCTCAATGGCGTACAACAGGCAGAAGCCCGACGGCGAGCTGATTTTCCACAGCGACAGAGGCGTTCAGTACGCGTCCAATAAGTACCGCGAAGCGCTTGCCAATTTCGGTATTACGCAAAGTATGTCACGCAAAGGCGACCCATACGACAACGCCGTCGCCGAGAATTTCTTCAGCTGTCTCAAAAATGAGCTTGTACACCACAAACATTACAAAACCCGCGCAGAGGCACAGGCGGATATTTTCGCCTACATCGAAACATATTACAATACTATCCGTCCCCATTCGGGTATCGGTTGGATGTCCCCGAACGAATTCGAGGAGCACCTTCGCAGCGTTTATGCCGCGAAAGTCGCTTGACAATGAGTGAGAAAGTATGATAGGCTTATCTTGCCAAGGCGCGTACCTCCGCGCCACCGTGCCTGAAATCATACTTTCAGAGGCTCATTGTCA
>CAJODI010000119.1 GCA_905233145.1 uncultured Ruminococcus sp.
CAGTATCCATACGTCAGTATGCACACTGATTATTTGTACATTCTGACGAAAAATCTGACTACGCAATCCGCGCACCGGAATTATGCGGTATTGCCTAAAGGAATTACTCCCGGCGTGTTGCCGGAACAATAAATAGCGCCGATTGGCGCATGGAGGTTAAGTCGATATGAAAAAAATCATTTCTCCTGTGATGGCAGTGATATTTCTGTTTTCGTTTGCGGCTTTGTTTTCGGGCTGCGGCGACGAAAACTATCCCGTGATGGCGGCGAACATCAAAATTGAAAAAAAGCCCGAAAAAATTGTTGTTCTTGACGCGCCGACAGCCGACATAATCGGACAAATCGGCTATCATCTGACGATGGAGGGCAGAAGCGACGAGGTCAGTCAGCAGGATTTCAGCGTTGTTCCGAGTGTTGGCTCGGAGGGATCTCCAAACGTTAAGCAGATTCTTGATATGGGAACCGACATCGTCTTTGCCGGCAGTAAAATTCCTTCCGAAACTGTTGAAGAGCTCGAAAAAGAGGGCGTTAAGGTCGTAAAGATGGCAGTAGCCGAAACTCCGAAGCAGCTAAAAACTAACTACGAAACCCTTGGCAGAATCCTCGGAGGCAATCTTGAGGGTCACGCAAAGGGCGTAGAGGGTTATGACGGAATGATAAGAGACCTTGAAAATGTTAAGTCGAGTGTTACCGGAACGGTGACGAGCGCGGTTCTCGATACGGTTTGCTATATCTACCTTGAAGGCGGCAAGCTTATGGTTATGGCAAACGGCACCTATGGTGATTTGCTTTTGAGCAACACCGGAGCAGTGAACGTTGCAGCTAATATTGACGAAGGCAAGGCAGATGTTGTGGAAACGCTTAAAATTGCAAATCCGACCTTTGTTTTCTATCAGGACGAAGCTACGCTAAATGCTATTAAGGAGGACAGCGTGCTTTCAAAGCTCGGAGCGGTTGTTGAGAATAAGACCTGTATGATCAGCCGCGATGATATGACAAGGCAGGGTGTGACCGCCGTAAAGACTCTCAAAAAAATGGTAGACTTCATGTATCCCGAGCTTATTACCGAAACAACTCCGGCTGCAAGTGAAGCAAGCGGCAACGCTCAGGAATCTGCAAATGTACAGCAGACAACAACTCCCGAAAATGCAAAACCAACTGAAAACCCTGCGGCAAAATCTGTTGCCGATGAATACAATCTGGAGCTTGATGATAAGCTTGAACTGGAGTATGAGAACGACAGTGACGATATCAAAGCTATGCAGCAAAGACTCTTTGATCTCGGATACATAGACGATGAAGAAAACATTACCGGATATTACGGCGATATTTCCAAGCAGGCGGTAGAGGATTTCCAGAAAAACAACGGAATCGAACCGACCGGAAATGCCGACAACGCAACGCTTAAGGCGATGTTTACGGACAACGCCAAGAAAGCAGAAGCTGCTTCCGAAAGCTCAGCGACTGAATCATCGTCAAGCGAGGGATGATTTTCAAAACTTAATAATATAACAAACGCCCCGGCAGAGAATTAAAGCTCTGCCGGGGCATTTTGAATACTTTGGAAGTGAGATATATATAAAGGGATAATTTGATCCCGTTGTTTTTATTGAAAGAGGGAGCAGCTGCGGGAATATTTAGCCGCGTCTGGTGTTTGTAACATATTCCTTGCCTGTCTGCTTACCTGTTACGTTAAGGTTTTTGTCGGTTGTAAAGCGAATCGGAATATTGTGCCACTTGCCGTCAGCAGTCGCGTATTTCAAAACCGCGTTTGTGGTTCCTGCGTAGCTTCCTGTTGCGCGGAAGGTGTATTTGTTGGTTTTGAAGTCGTAGGTGCAGGTGATTTTTGCTGCGGTGCTGTCAGCTTTATAGTCCCAGTCGTAGCCGTACTGGGTCTTGCCGTAGGCTGTTACCACACAAGCCTTTGTGCTTGAAGCCGCGATTGCTTCTGTGCTTGAAATTTCAGCTGCCGATACGCTCATAGCCGAGACTGCTGTTCCTGCCGAGATTGCGCATACTGCTGCCATTGCTGTTGCGATTACCTTTGTTGCGATTTCGTTCTTTTTCATGATAAATTTCTCCTTTTGTTTTTTTCAGTCTGTGTTTTTGTTCCCTTGACTGTGACTATAGTATATCAGACCCACTGTTACAAAACCCTGACAAAAAAAAGAAAAAATATTTTTCCAAATTTTTTTAGGTTCATCACGGAAATTTGTGGGATGAACGAACAGAAGGGATAGACAGATAACGAATCAAGGTAAAGAAGAAGTCATCATCCCGGTAACCGTAACCG
>CAJODI010000120.1 GCA_905233145.1 uncultured Ruminococcus sp.
GATGATATCCCCCTGATGCAGATCGGGATCATGCGCGCCCGAGGTACCCTGTATGATCACGCAAAGGGGATCATACTGCGTGATCGCGAGCGTTGCCGCGGCGGCGGAATTGACCACGCCGATATAGCAGCGGCAGATCACGACGGGATAGCCGTCGATCAACCCCTCATGGAAGGTATACGCGCCGATGGCGTTCTCCTGATGAGCTGTAAGCTGATCGATCAGCCACGCCGACTCACTCTCCATCGGACCGAGGATCACGATCGGTCTTTTGTCAAACGATCCATTCATACAAACCCCTCACTTTTCGTCGCCCTTATTCTACCATATTCGGGCTTTTCGGTCAATTCCGCCCCATTTGTTCACCTTGCCAAAAATTCTTTTGCGGATTTCTGTAAACTTTTACTTGCATTTTCCAAAGAAGTGTGGTAAACTATCAATTACGGCAATAAGCCGTATTCGCGTGGGAAGCTCGCCTTTAGTGTGAGATTACTTCGCAACCACATACGCGCTGGTAGCTCAGCTGGATAGAGTGTTTGGCTACGAACCAAAAGGTCGGGGGTTCGAGTCCCTTCCAGCGCGCCATAAATGCTCATACACCGTTTGGTGTATGAGCATTTATATTTTACCAGCAAAGCGCGGTGGAAGGGACTCGAAGGCGAGCGTGCGAAGATGTAAGCGTTAGCGCACATCGCACGCAAAAACGCCATAGAATGGCGTTTTTAGCGAGAGCGTAGGCACGCAATTCGGGGTCCCCGACACGTTTGCGTGGTGGGGAGAGGAGGAGCCACGAAGCGAACAAGCCGTATCACACCTGATGCGGCGGCTAAGCGAAGTGCGTGACGACGAGTCAGGAGGTGTCGCTCCGAAGACGAGGTAATCTGTTCCCTAAAGAAGAAACGTACTTCCGGCGCGCCGATCATTCAACCTGAAAACAACTCTGAAAGATTTCGAGGAAAAATATGGTCAAAACAGCTTTTGACCACAATTTGACCACAACGCAAAACGCGACTTATGGTAAAATTAATCCGACGGTATAAGGAACGAACAAAGAATTCTTTATTCAAATGACGGATTAGTATTTGTGACCTTTGACCATTACTGAACATTTATAGAAATCATTTAAGGAGAGAATCATGAAGAAAATCATCATTAACTTCGAGAATTGTCAGTACATTTCAGAGATTCACAAAACACTTAAAACTGAGTTCGAACTACCGGATTATTACGGAGAGAATTGGGACGCGTTGTGGGACTGCCTTGATGGATTATTCTTTGACGAAGGCAGAGTCGTTGTAGACATTTGCGGCATCAACTCTTTGAAAGAAGAATTACAGCAGGCAATTAGGCCCATGCTTCAAGTATTCAAAGATGTGTCTGTTAACACACCGAACGTGGAATTCAATATCATTTCCTGATTCGTTATCAAATAATTCCACAATATTGACCTTTTTTACAAAAGATTTCGGCAGGATCGCTCCTGCCGATTTTTCATTTTGTTGACTTGTTATGCCGGGAACTTGATGATCTTCTCTTCGTTCTCGTCCTTTTTGCTTTTCAGCAGCTCTCCCATCGTGTCGGCGACGTTCTGTTGCATCGAGTCGGTCACGTGCATATACGTGTTCATTGTAAATCCCGCGTCGGTATGACCGAGCATATGCGAGATCGTTTTAATGTCCATGCCCTGCTCGATGGACAGAGTCGCAAAGCTGTGTCTGAGATCGTGGAAACGTATCTGCGGTACTCCTGCTCTCTTTTGTATCCTGTGCAACCTGTATGTGATAGATTTCGGATCATAGTAGGTACCCGTTACAGGGGACGGAAATATCAGCTTTGTTCCGACAGGCTGTTTTGCTTTCAATCCTTTGAGCAATTTCAGACATTCCACTGAGCGTAGGGTTCGGATTTGTGAGGAAGGTACAGCGCTCGGAGATCACTTTGTCATGCTCGTATTCCTCGATCGCGGCTTTCAGCTTGCGAGCACATTCCGCCTGTGTTTTGGCGAGCATGTACTTGACCTTCGGCTTACCGTTTTCGTTCACGCCGACATTGAATCGACCTTCCCAGCGACCGTCGCTGCGCTTGCGTAAGGTTCCTTTTCCGTTCTGTCTTTTTGCCATTGTTTTTCACCTCATTTCATGGTTGCTTACCGAGCGGATCAGCTCCGACCGATAGCTATGCAGCTCAAAACAATACCATATAAATCCGGTAAAGTCGATATCCAAACCTAACAATTATCTCT
>CAJODI010000121.1 GCA_905233145.1 uncultured Ruminococcus sp.
TGGGCTTTCAGCGCGGCAATATCTTGGAGCCGTCCTGCGGTATCGGTAACTTTATCGGTATGCTGCCCGACTCCATGAGCGACAGCCGTGTGTTCGGTGTTGAGATCGACACGATCTCAGCCGGAATCGCGCAGCAGTTGTATCAGAAAAGTTCCATAGCGGCACAGCCGTATGAAAAGGCGGAGATCCCCGATAGCTTCTTTGACGCTGTTGTAGGTAACGTCCCCTTCGGCGATTTCAGCGTAGCAGACAAACGCTACGATAAAAACCATTTCCTTATACACGACTACTTCTTTGCTAAGTCCCTCGATAAGCTCCGTCCGGGCGGCGTGATGGCGCTCGTTACCTCACGCGGAACGATGGATAAAGAGAATCCCGCTGTGCGTAAGTACATCGCACAACGCGCCGATTTGCTCGGCGCTATTCGTTTGCCCAACAATACCTTTAGAGGAAACGCGGGTACGGATGTTGTATCGGATATACTTATTCTCCAAAAGCGTGACCGTATCATCGACATTGAGCCTTCATGGGTGCATTTGGATACCGACGCAAACGGTATCACGATGAACAGCTATTTTGTCGAACACCCTGATATGATACTCGGCGATATGAAGATGGTATCCGGTCGCTTTGGCATGACTGCCGACTGCATCCCGTATGAGAACGCCGACCTCGGCGAGCTTCTTGATGAAGCGGTCAGCAATATCCACGGTGAAGTGACCGACTACGAACTGGACGAGGATGTGGAGGAAGATTTATCTATCCCCGCAGACCCGTCCGTCAGGAACTTCTCCTTCACGTTGGTAGACGGCAAGATCTATTTTCGAGAGAACAGTCGTATGACTCCGTTCGATGTGTCCGCGACGGCACAAAATCGAATCAAGGGAATGATCCCGATCCGAGACAGCGTTCGTCGTTTGCTTGAAATGCAGACCGAGAACTATCCCGATGATGTGATCAAAGCGGAGCAGGAACGGCTGAACACCTTATACGATAACTATACGAAAAAGTATGGTTTGATCAACTCGCGCGCCAATAACTCCGCGTTCTCGATGGACAGCTCTTATTCGCTTATTTCATCCTTAGAGGTGATTGACGAAGAAGGTAATCTGCAGCGCAAGGCGGATATTTTTACCAAGCGCACGATTCGACCGCATGAGCCTATCACCTCGGTAGATACCGCGTCGGAGGCGCTCGCTGTGTCAATGGCGGAACGCGCAAGAGTAGATATGGATTTCATGTCTGAGCTGTCGGGACTGTCCGAAGAAAAACTGTATGAGGACCTGAAAGGTGTTATCTTTCTGAATCCTTTATATGGCTTTGGAAACAACCATGAGGCGAAATATCTGACCAGCGACGAATACCTGTCCGGTAATGTCCGTGAGAAGCTCAAGGTCGCGTTTCAGTCAGCGCAGCTTTATCCACAGGACTACGCCGTAAACGTGGAAGCGTTACGGAAGGTTCAGCCGGAGGACTTGAAAGCATCCGAGATTTCTGTCAGACTTGGAGCAACATGGCTGCCGGTCGAGGACGTTCAGGACTTTGTCTATCAGCTTCTTGATACCCCTTACTACGCACGTTGGAAGATGAAGGTTCACTATTCACCCATCACAGGTGAGTGGAATATGGAAAACAAGACCTATGACCGCACCAATGTCAAAGCGTATAAAACCTACGGTACCGACAGGATCAACGCCTACCAGATCATTGAGCAAACGCTGAATTTGAAAGATGTTCGTATCTATGATTACGAGGAAGATCCTTTTGGAAAGAAGAAGGCTGTCTTGAATAAAAAAGAAACCGCTATCGCCCTTGCTAAGCAGGAGCAGATCAAACAGCAGTTTCAGGAATGGATCTGGTCAGACCCCGGTCGCCGAGAACGCCTTTGCAATTTGTATAACGAAAAATTCAATAATACCCGACCGAGAGAATATGACGGCTCCCACATCGACTTCGTCGGTATGAACCCCGAAATCGAACTCAGAGATCACCAGCGGAACGCTGTCGCTCATATTCTTTACGGCGGTAATACGCTGCTTGCACACGCGGTCGGCGCGGGCAAGACCTACGAGATGGCAGCCGCGGCGATGGAAAGCAAACGTCTCGGCTTGTGTAATAAGTCACTGTTCGTT
>CAJODI010000122.1 GCA_905233145.1 uncultured Ruminococcus sp.
AATCTTTCAAACTCTCAATAAAGTTGTTGAGCGCTTATGTTCCACTATCCAATCCATATCTTCTTATACGATTACAAGTATTACTGCGAGAGATTGGATTGTTAAAGCGTTTAATTAAAGAATAGTATTATATATCCCGATTTATCCAATGCCTGGATCATTTGGCTGACGTTTCCGCTGGCTGAGATAATTACCGCCGTTGTTGCTGTTTTATTTTTAAAAAGCACCTATAAATCAACACTGAAAAAAGCTGAGGCAATACCGCACTCCTGAATTATGCGGTATTGCCTATAATTTTTGTCAAATCAACGAAGCTATGCTGACGCACAGGAACAAGAGTCAGCTACAGCTTTTGAGACGCCCATAATAATCAATTAATGTTGCCCAGCTTCTCAACGAAAAGCTGAGATACGATCGAAAGCTTTTGCTCACGCTTCCATATCAGCGTCGGATAAACGGATATTTCGGGAACAAGCGGACGAAAGCAGAGCTTTGATGAATCTGATGTATCAACCAGCTTATCGAATGAAACGGCATAGCCGATACCGTCCTCAACCATCAGCGAGGCGTTATAGAGCAAGTTATAGGTCGCGGCAACCTGCAGCTTCCTTGCCTGTGCTCCGCTGAAAAGAGATAAGCCGTTTGCACGCGAAACAATCAAAGGCTTGCCGTACAGGTCCTTTACGGTAACGCTCTCTTTTTCAGCCAGCTCGCTGTCTTTGCGCATGATTACTCCGAATATTTCTCTTTCGTCAATCGTAAAGTGATGATATATTTTTCGGTCAAAGTCAGTAAAAATCAACGCAAAATCCAACAGTCCACGGTCAAGCTTGTCCTTTAGGTCCTCAGTATCGCCGCTGATGATATTAAGGCGAATACCGGGATAGTCTTTCTTTAACCGATAAAACACTTTTGTTATTTGATGCATAGAGTACGACTCTCCTGCACCGATATTCAAGCTGCCTGAGATATCATTCTTTACCTCAAAGATTTCGCTCTCCGTCAGCTCAATAAGCTGCATCATTTCGTTGGCTCTTTTGCGAAGGATCACGCCTTCCTCAGTCAGTTCAATCCTTCTTTTGCCTCTGATAAAAAGTGTTGCTCCGAGTTCTTCTTCCAAATCCTTCAGCTGCCTTGACAATGACGGCTGCGAAAGATTAAGCGACTGCGCTGCTGCCGAAATATTACCCTCTCTTGTGACCGCCAAAAAATATTGCAGAACCCGAAATTCCATCAAATCACCTCAAATATATTATACGCGTTTTTACTATGCCTGTAAAGCATATCTTACTATTTAATATAAGTATTTGCTATTTTGCGCGTTGCATTATATAATATAATCAGAAACGAGGGACAGCAATGAATACAGAAGAGTTTATCAAGATTATGGACAGCGGCGCGGAAGTCGTTGCAAAAAGCAAAACACATTTGTATATGACATATCTCAGCAACGAGGCTATGAAAATCACCTCAGAGCTGAACAACAAGTACCATACCCCGGAAGAAATCGCTGAATTAATGGAAAGACTGACGGGCAGAGCGTTTCCCGAAGGAGCATATATGTTTCCTCCGTTTTACACCGATTGCGGAAAGAATATTAAGCTCGGCAAAAACGTGTTCATCAACGCTTGCTGTCAGTTTCAGGACCAGGGAGGAATCACAATCGGCGACGGCACCTTGGTGGGGCCCAAAACTGTAATTGCAACACTAAACCACCATCAAAATCCGGATAAACGCGCAAATCTTATTCCCAAGTCAGTAAACATCGGCAAAAATGTCTGGATCGGCGCTAATGTAACCATACTTCCGGGTGTAACGATCGGTGACGGAGCAATCATCGCCGCCGGAGCAGTGGTCAGCAAGGATGTTGAGGCAAACACCATAGCAGGCGGTGTTCCTGCAAGGTTTATTAAAGCCATAACGCAAGATTGAGTTATCAATACGCTATAAAAATGATACGCGGATATGCGCGCGTCGCATTCTGCGCGGTGAATTTCAATAATTAAGGCAATACCGCATAATTCTGGTGCGCGGATTGCGTAGTCAGATTTTTCGTCAGAATGTTCAAATAATCAGTGTGCATACTGACGTATGGATA
>CAJODI010000123.1 GCA_905233145.1 uncultured Ruminococcus sp.
CAGTTCGCATACTGACGTATGGGGACTGATTTTTGGGCAGTCTGACGGAATAATATGCAAGCAAGGCGTGCGCCGCGAATTGTGCGGTGTTGCCTTTATAAAAATCAATTATACTTCTGCAATGACCTCGACTTCAACGAGAACATTTTTTGGAAGCGTCTTTACCGCGACGCAGGAACGCGCCGGTTTTTCGGTAAAATATTTACCGTAAACCGTGTTAAACGCGGCAAAATCTTTCATATCCGCAAGAAAACATACGGTTTTTACAGCCTTTTCAAGCGAGCTTCCGGCAGCCTCGAGTACATTTTTCAGATTTGAGCAAACCTGCTCGGTTTGAGCTTCGATTGTGTATGTTTCAACCTCACCACTTGCCGGATTGATAGCTATTTGTCCTGAGGTGAAAATAAGTCCGTTTGCTTTTATCGCCTGGGAATACGGTCCGATTGCCTCGGGCGCGTTTTTTGTATAAAGCTTTTCCATAAAAATAACCTCCGTTTTTATCAAACGAGCTTAAAGCCCGCGTTTTGGATCGCGTTTGAGATTTCTTTGACGTGTTCAAAATTGCGAGTTTCAATAACAATTCTTAGATACGCCGCAGTAACGTCTGTTCCCTCACCTGCTCTCTCATGATGAACCGAAATTACATTTGCGCCGTGTTCGGCAATAATGGTCGAAACTGCCACAAGCTGACCCGGTTTATCCTGCAATTCAATGCAGAGCGTCTGCTGTCTGCCGCTTCTGAGAAGTCCGCGCTTGATCACCCTATTAAGAATTGTAACGTCGATGTTTCCGCCGGACACAATACAAACAATCTTTTTGCCCTTAACAGGGAGCTTGTCGTACATAACAGCCGCAAGCGGTGCGGCTCCGGCGCCTTCCGCGACCATCTTTTGAGTTTCAATAAGCTTTAAAATAGCGGAAGCAATTTCGTCGTCACTGACAGTAACAACCTTGTCAACGTATTTTTGAATGTACTTAAATGTATGCTCACCCGGTTCCTTAACCTGGATACCGTCCGCGATTGTAGAAACCCTGTCCAAAGCAACAGGCTTGCCTTGATTTAACGACTCAACCATTGAAGGAGCACCCTCAGCCTGAACTCCGTAAACCTTTATGTTGGGATTCAGACTCTTTATTGCAAGCGCAACTCCCGAAAGCAGACCGCCTCCGCCGATTGCCGCAACAACCGCGTCAACATCCGGCATATCGTTAAGAATTTCCAAACCGATCGTACCCTGACCGGCAATAACATTTTCATCATCAAACGGGTGGATAAATGTATAGTTTTTCTCGTCCCGAAGCCTAAGAGCTTCGTTGTACGCGTCATCGTAAACGCCCTTGACCATACAAACCTCTGCTCCGTAGCCTTTTGTAGCCTCAACTTTAGAAATAGGCGCACCGTCGGGCAAACAAATCAGCGACTTGATTCCGTACTTGGTTGCAGCAAGCGCAACACCCTGAGCATGGTTTCCGGCAGAGCAGGCAATAACTCCTCTCTCCTTTTCTTCGTCGGAAAGCTGAGAAATCTTGTAGCCTGAGCCGCGAACCTTAAACGAACCTGTAATTTGCAGGTTTTCAGGCTTTAGGTATACCTCACATTCATCGCTAAGCGCCGGTGCTTTTACTATGTGAGTCGGTCTGATAACGTCCTTCAAAACATAAGACGCGTGATAAATCTTATCTAATGTAAGCATAATTTCATCCCTTTTCAGTGCTTCTTCATGATATTGTACATCAATAAAGCGTAGTTGTCAAATTAATAATTCAAAAGCAGCACCAATACATTTCTAGGAGTATATACGGCTTGAGTTATGTTCCGTTATTTTACCCAAAAATATTATACCGCCCATTTGATAAAGCTTATTTTTGAACAAATCGTTAGCTCGTTAAAAGTGCCGGTGGTACTGTCGCCCGCCTACCTAAAATTAAGGCAACACAGCACAATTCATGGCGCACGCCTTGCTTGCATATTATTCCGTCAGACTGCCCAAAAATCGCCTCATCACGGATTTTTGTGGGGAAATAAAAAGTAAATATTGAAAAAGAGCATAGGAAGCTCCAAAATTGTAGTTGCGAAACAAACAATGAGGAGAGA
>CAJODI010000124.1 GCA_905233145.1 uncultured Ruminococcus sp.
TTGTCGCGACAGGCGCGCTGATGAGCACGACCTCAAGCGGTCAGGGCAGAACGATCCCGGCAATCGCTCACCTGATCAATCTGAAAACGATTTAGACAGACTGACACATCCTATGCTTGTGGAGCTGATAGACAAAATCCTCGTCCACGATGGCGGCAAGATCACGATAAAGGTAAAATACGCCGACGCTTTTGAGGCGATGCTTGACTGTATCGAACAGCAAAAAGAAATTGCGTAAAAGCGGTATGAAATATTGACAAGTGATGTAAAAATATCTATATTATAGTATTGTTGACATACCATATTAAAAATGCTATAATATGATTGAAATGATGAAAGGGGGAATAGTAATGAGCTTATATGAAAACTTAGTACAGCGTTTTGGCTACGATGTGCCTATACTGACAACGGAAATAAACTATAAGAGCTATTCCCGTCCTTGGATTTACAAGGAGATGAACAGGCTTTGTGAGAGCGGAAGCGTTGTACACTACGATAAGGGCGTATATTATATTCCTACGCAAACCTCGCTTGGGCGAAGCCTGCTGAATCCCTTGAAGGTAATTGAGAAAAAATACCTTGCGGATAACGGCGAAGTGTTCGGTTATTTTTCGGGAATCTCTTTGCTAAACAGAATGGGGATTTCCACACAGGTGCCTTCTGTGCTGGAAATATACACAAATAAAGAAACCTCACAGGTGCGTGAGGTTAAGGTTGGCAGACAAAAAGTTGTTTTGAGGAAAGCGAGGACAAAAATCACTTCGGAAAATGTAGTGATTCTTTCGTTCCTTGAAATGATGAATGCCGTTACGCCGTCGTATTTTAATGAAGAACGCAAAAGAGTGGTTCGAGATTATATCAAGCAGAACAGAATCACCGGAAAGGATATTACAAAATACGCGCCGTATTTTCCCGATAAGGTAATGCGAAATTTAATAGAAAGCGAGATAATCTATGATGTTACACGATGATATAGAATTGTTTGAACAGGTTATCGTTAGAACCTCGGAAGAACTTAATGTGGAGCTGCCAATCGTTGAGAAAGACTATTATGTAACAATGTTCTTAAAGAAGATAGTGGAAAAACAGCCCGATATCATATTCAAGGGCGGTACATCACTCTCAAAATGCTATAAGCTGATCGACAGATTTTCAGAGGATATTGATTTAAACCTGATGGGCGATAAAAAGCCTGGAGAGAGCAGAAGAAAGCATTTAAAGCAGAATATAGTGTCGGCGATTGATGAATTTGGTTTTTCGTTGAAAAATCCGGAGGATATCCGCAGCAGGTGAGATTTCAACAAATACATAATCGATTATCCCTCAAAACTGTCGGTAAGTTTTTTGAAGCCGGATATAATTGTTGAAACAGCAGTGTTTTTTCGTGCTTATCCGAGTAAGCTGATGAAAGCGGACAGCCTTGTATATCAGTATTTGAAAAAGAGCGGCTATGATGACCTGATTGATCAATATGAATTGGAGCCGTTTGATGTGAATGTGCAGACAGCCGACAGAACGATGATCGACAAGCTGTTTGCTTTGGGTGATTATTACCTGAGCGGCACAATAGATGAACATTCAAGGCACATCTATGATTTACATAAGCTGTATGAGGTAGTAGAAATAAACGATAATCTCAGGCAGCTTGCAGAACAGGTTCGTGCGGAACGTGAGCCGCACAAAACCTGCCTGTCAGCAAGAGCTGATGTGGATATGAACGAGCTTTTGCAGGAGATCATCGACACAAACGCTTACAAAGCTGATTACGAAAGCAAGACCTACAATATGCTTTATAAAAAAGTCAGCTATAAAGAAGCCGTAGAAACCCTGAAAATGATTATCGAAAAAAAGGTATTCTAAAACTAACAGCCCGAAGCGAAAACTTCGGGTTTTGTTTTATATGCACAAGAAAACGAGTAGCTTTTTGTGCAATACCAACGACATTTTGGCGAAGTCTTGACAATAGCTCCTGCGGCAGCAGAGGTTATTATGCAGTTTTTGCGTGACACCGGGACAAAGCCCGATGAATTTGACTTGATTTTAACCGGCGACCTGGGATTTGTCGGCAGCCGGGCACTTCTCAGAGAAGGTGTTGACATAGAATCAAAGCACAACGACTGCGGACTTATGATTTTTGAACGCGAAAAGCAGGACGTCCACGCCGGCGGCTCAGGCTGCGGCTGCTGCGCCTCTGTGCTGTGTACTAATATTCTCAGGAGGATGAGCAGAGGTGAGATCAAAAATGTCCTGTTTGTCGCGACAGGCGCGCTGATGAGCACGACCTCAAGCGGTCAGGGCAGAACGATCCCGGCAATCGCT
>CAJODI010000125.1 GCA_905233145.1 uncultured Ruminococcus sp.
GTACTTTAACTGCCAGCCGTCAATCGCTTTGTCCGCACGCATGATCTTCATCCCCTCAAAGGCAGAGATTGCTCGAGTCGCTGCGGCAACAATCTCCGATTTTATATCGGGATGCTTGCAGTGTGCTTTTTCCTGCTTGAGCTTCGGCATGAAGTAGTGGCAGCCTTTTTGTTTACATTGATGCACGGCACAGTGTCCGGCAGTCAGGAAGCCGGGATGCTCATCACACTGGCAGTAACCGACACAGTTCCCGCGCCCGGTAATCCTGCCGTCAATACATCTGTGGCGATAAGGGTCGCTCTGTGTCTTGTCCAGATAAGCGTAATCAATCAGTCCGAAATGCATATCATCAACTCCTTTGTGATATTCTTCTCTCTATACCCATTATACAAAACAGAAAGTCCAATAAACGCTTCTCTGAAAAGAAACTATGTTCGAGAGCGTTTGAAAAAGTAAACGCAAGTATCAACCGAATACTTGCGTCTGAAATAGTGTCATCTTAACGACACTGAATATTCGATTTTTTGTTATAATACTTTCACTCTCTTGATCTTTGCATTGACCACTTTGTCTATAATCTCGTCAACGGCATCCGTGTAATGACCGGTTCGGATCAGGTCGTTTCTTTTATCCATCAGGGCGTAAACGATCTCCTGTCGTTCATCATAAGTAAGATAGATGTGATACTTTTTCATGTTGACCTTCTCGACGGGTGTGTCGACTTAATGACTTCTTGATTTGTTACTATCCGAAAAGAAAATGATATGATTGCAGGAGCAGGCGTGTGTCTGCTCCTGCTGTGTTATACGGCGTAGATGATATCGTGCAGAACGATCTCCCGCGCCGCGTTGCGGATGTTATTCATCTTCTGAACCCACATCATTTGATTCAGCGCTTTCAGCGCTTCGGTCACACCCTGACGATCTGCCATCTGACGGATGAGTCGCTCCTCCATATCCATGGCAGCCTGTTCGATATCGTAAAGGTGCTGAGTCAGCACACAGTGCGTCAGGAGATTGTAGTACAGGATTCTGTGATGATCACGGAGGAATCTCCGCCGCATTTGTGCATAGACGCCGAGCTCGATGTTTGGCTGTTCGGGCAAGGTCAGGTTGGGCAGATTGTAATCGCCCTGTCGTGTATATGTGATTCCCATCATTTATTCTCCCTTCGTTTTGTGATAAGCTCATTGTAGTGACTTTCCGAGGGAATAACAACGTTGCGAAAATCATAATCGCAGATTTTCAGCGTGCATCCCGATCGGAACTGCGTGCAGAACGCTCGCGATGATACTTGCGGTAGAAGGTGATCGCCTCGCAGATGAAATCCTCGGTCTTTTCTTTCGGTAAGTCATCCGGCAGGAGCTTTCTTACCCTCGCGGCATTAAATGCCAGCCGCTCCGTTTTCTGGTTCGGTTTCTCTTCCGACATGATGTCGGAGATGATGTCCGCATCCAGGGCGTGCTCATCCGCGAGCTTTCGCATACGGATGGTCTGAGCATGAGACGGTGTACACTCGTTGAGTTCGATCTCGTCCAGAACGAATTGCTGATAATACGGGTTGAGGTAAGAAAGCTCTACAGCCGGGCGCATCTTCATCCTGCCCTCATCTACCAGCTTCAACAACTCGGGAGTTTCTCGACTTTCACCCATTTCAGAACCGAACTGTTCGTTGGAACGGAACTTTGACTCCAGTGGTGTCGAAGTTAAATCTGACCGATGACCTTGTCTGTTAAGAGCCTCTAATCTCATCCGATAAGCAAACGCCTTCTCGCTCGGCAGGATGGTAGTCCGCTGAAAGTTGCTTTCTACCATATAGACGACCGCTTCGTCGCGGGTCAGGTCCTTGACCTCGGAGCGCAGGGTATCCAGCCCTGCCAGCTCACAGGCACGCTTGCGGCGGTGACCTGCCACCAGCTCATAGCGACCGTCCTCCTTCAATCGGAGAACAGCGGGCGTCATCACGCCGTGTTCCTTGATGCTCTCGACCAGCTGCAGCATATCCTCATCGTCACGCACATGAAACGGATGGTCGGGGAACGGATCGATCTCCGACAGCGGGATATCCCTGATCTTGTCGAGCTTTGCTTCGTCACGCTCCTCCTGCGTCGAGAAGATGTCCTCGAACTTCGGGAGCGAAAAATCACTTGTTCTTGTCATAATAAATTCCTCCTTAAGTTTAAATTGATTACATGAAATCCGAAACATTTCGGAAATGAAAAAAGCGCCCACTTCTCAAATGAAGTGAACGCTTCGTCAGTTGAATATTCGGTTTTTTCGCCTCTATGTTATTATAACCCGAGGCAGAAAGCTTTGTAAATTGTGCGATTTCGGTTGGAATCCGCGGGGCAAAACCCCAAAAGGCAAAAAACAGGAAGTCCGATTTTCCTGGTTTTCAGCGTTTTTTCAAAAATCAGGCTTGCAAAATCGGTCAAAAAATCGGATTTTGAGTGTGAGTTTCCTTACTTTTCCTTATCCTAAACGACCCTAAAATGGCTTTGAATATCCGCGTAAAGTCACTGTTTAAGCCATTTTGAGTAAAGTTGGCATAAAAAAGAGGGAAGTTCGAAAACTTCCCTCCGTGGTCCGAGTGACTGGAGTCGAACCAGCGGCCTCTTGAACCCCATTCAAGCGCGCTACCAAACTGCGCCACACCCGGATACAGTTTTAACTGCAAGAGATATCATACCATAAACCGATGACAAATGCAAGCATTTATTTAAAATATTTTCATTTTGCTGTAATTAATATGGATTGAGGATCAATGCTATGATAGAAAAAACAACGCGTAGATTGCTTTTCGCACCCACAATCGGTGGTTAGGATGAAGGGCTCTGTCCTTGTGATCACGATGCGTTGACAAACATAAAGCTCCTGCTATGTAACCGTTAGCAGGAGCGTGTTTTATATTGTCAGTCGAGTACGACGCCCATCTTTTTGCCCTGTTTATTGAGCAGGATGCAGGCAGGGATACCCAGTACCAGCAGTACGACGAGTTCACCCAGCGCGACAAAGCCGCCTGCGATCAGGAAGCCGGTGAAGCTGAAAGCGGTATCGGCGAAGAAGATCGAGATCTCCAGTCCTACGATAACGCCGTTGAAGAGCGCAGGCATCAAAAGCGCGAGGAAGGGGATGTTCTTGACGCGGATATTGCGCAGTCCGTACATGGCAAGCGCCGCCAGCAGGCTCGCAAGAGAGCCGAAGATCATGTCATAGAAGCCCAGACCCGCGGTAACGGAGCTGATGTTGGCGATGATACAGCCGATCGTCAGACCGGGGATCGCCGCCGGGGTGTAGATCGCGAGGACGCACAGTACCTCCGCTACGCGGAATTGAACCGCTGACGATGCCGTGCCGGGCAGAAGCGTGTTCTGACCGATCGTGAGAACGGCGTAGAGCGCGGCGATGATCGCCGCCTGTGTGATGTACAACACACGTTTGTTTTTCATGTTCTTTTGTCTCCTTAGTTTTGATTTAGATATCGGCACATCGTGTCATATCAAGTCAGGATGGTTACGAACTGACCGAGGGATATCGTATCACGAAATAAGGGGAGAAGTCAAGGGATTATGATGCTTTTCAAGAAAAAAG
>CAJODI010000126.1 GCA_905233145.1 uncultured Ruminococcus sp.
CAAGTTCACAGACAACCAGCGTTGGGGCAACGTAAATATCTACGCATGGGATGCAGACGGCAACTCTCTCCTCGGAGACTGGCCGGGCACACCAATGACTCGTATTGAAGATAACGAGTACGGCGAGCCTGTATATCAGTATGCAGTTCCTGAAAATGCAGTAGGTATCGTATTCAACCAGAGTGCTGACGGCGACCAGACAGAGGACGTTACAAACTTCTCAGTTGAAGGCTACTATACAAACGGCGACAGAGACGGCAACGGTCACCTCAGAACAATCGCATGGGGCGATCCCAATCCTAGTGATGTGCCTATTACTGATGGAAAAGAAATCCTCTTCACAAACAACCAAGGTTGGGGTTCAGTATTCTGCTACATGTGGAATGACACCACCGACAACGGCTGGCCGGGAGTTAAGATGGAGTCTGCCGGAACAAATGACTATGGCGAGCCACAGTTCAAGATCACTGTTCCTGCCGGCATGACAAACATCATCTTCAGCGACGGTAACGGCGCACAGACTGTTGACATTGTATTTGACAGCTCAGTAACCGGATATTATATCTCCGGTTGGGACAACGGCAAAGCAAATGTCGGCACATGGTAATTTAACCCTGAGCTAAATCATACCATAATTAAATAATTCGCGACGCTCCCCTTGAGGGAGCGTCGTTTTTTCGCTAACATCTGCTATAAAGTTTTATCAAAGAATAGTACAAGAGTTCATTACCACACATCAAAAGGCATAAAAATAAGGCAACACCGCACAATTCCGGTGCGCGGATTGCGTAGTCAGATTTTTCGTCAGAATGTACAAATAATCAGTGTGCATACTGACGTATGGATACTGATTTTTGGGCAGTCTGACTAAAAATCAAGGCTGCCGCTTCTAACACGGCAGCCTTGCTCTGTACTAAGAATTGATACCTTTCTTTATTCTGCTTTTAAAGCATTGTTTATCAAATTCCGGGTTGAACGCATAAAAATTCTTTTCGTCAAGCTTGTCGGTCAGCAGCCTCAGTGCTTCGCCGAAACGCTGATAATGCACAACCTCGCGTTCGCGCAAAAATCTGATTGCGTCCTTAACGTCGGGATCGTCACACAAACGAAGAATATTGTCATACGTAGTGCGCGCTTTTTGCTCCGCCGCAAGGTTTTCGTGCAAATCTGTTATTGCGTCACCCTTGGACTGCAAATATGCTGCCGTAAACGGTACGCCTGCTGCGGACTGAGGATAAACTCCGGTTGTGTGGTCAACAAAATAATCCTCAAATCCTGCCTTTTTGATTTCGTCAACGCTCAAATCCTTTGTGAGCTGATACATAATCGCGCCTATCATTTCAACGTGATTAAGCTCTTCGTTGCCGATATCGGTAAGCGTTGCTTTTAGCTCCGGAAGCGGCATTGTATATCGCTGACTGAGGTACCGTACCGCAGCCGCTAATTCTCCGTCGGCGCCGCCAAGCTGGCTGGAAATCACCTTGGCGAGCTTTGGATTAGTTTTTTTTATATTCACAGGATATTGCAGCTTTTTTTCATAAACAAACATCAGCAGTCCTCCTCGCTTTCCCAAGGCCAAGGTGCTTTAACCCAGCTCCATTTGTTGCCCTCAGCCTCGCTTTTGGTAAGCGCACCGTATTTGTTTTCATATTCGGCAACAAGCGGCTTGAGCATAGCTCTGTACTTTTCAACCTTTTCGACAGTATCGGTGTCCCCCGGGTGGGTGTTCAGAAAAAGCTGCAAGTCCAGCATGGCAAACTGGTAGGTCGATATTTTTTTTAAAAGTATTTCTCGATCAGTCATTGCTTCCACCGCACTTGCTTCCGTAAAACGGCTTGTTAAGCTCCGGGAACATTGTTCCGAGTGCGAAGCCTTGTGTTGGGGAAAAAACTTCCGAATCGTTTTTCTGAAACGGAACGTATGCCATTGCAGGCACCGGATTTTTCGGAAGCCTTGAAAGTCCGTAATAGCTTTGCGCCATATCTTTTGTGTCCATTTAAATTCTCCTTTCGGTAGTTGCCGCCGGATGATTTCAATCATACAGCAGCGCGAGCTTGGCTCGCTACATAATATGCGGAGAATTTTTTATCGTTCTTAAGAAAGCCTGATTAATTTGTGTCAATTTCTGTCAGGAGGAAATTAAGGCAACACCGCACAATTCATGGCGCACGCCTTGCTTGCATATTATTCCGTCAGACTGCCCAAAAATCAGTATCCATACGTCAGTATGCACACT
>CAJODI010000127.1:0-1250 GCA_905233145.1 uncultured Ruminococcus sp.
ACTCTTAGTTTCCCTGTCCCGATGAGGTGATGAAATGATTATCCTGAAATTAATAGGCAAATTATTCTACTTTACAGTTATGGCGGCGTTTTATATTATGGTCTTTCCGCTGTGGCTGATTGGCAAGCTGTTTTTCTGGTGGCTACCGACGGAAAGCGACGGCAACGACGGCTGGTACTTCTGGAAAATGCACGGACATGATTGGTAAGGAGGCGCATTATGGCATTCAATGATTGGGACGGCGACGAATTATCGGATGGCTGCAGCAACGCGGAGTATGAAAAGGAATTCCGTTCAAAGAAGATTAAAACCATAGTGAAATACTCTGTAATCGGGCTGATTATTATTGTAATCTGCGTATTGTTGGGGCTGAGCAGTCACATCAAAACTGAGCGCGAGTATCAGAGAGCAATTAACAGGGTTATCTGCTCTGATGAGCACCATTTCTATTTTCCGATTTATTCAGTCGACAAGCCGGATTACAAGGACACAAAGGGCTGGGAGCTTTACGCCAGAGCGAAGGGCGGCGATTCGTACGCTGAAGAGGAATTATTAAAATATCAGTTTAAACACATAAATAAAAAACAGGCAAGAGCGATTGAGGAGCTCAGGAATGAAATAAGGACAGGAACAAATAAACGCGTTAAAAGCAGGCGGCTGTTATAACGCAGCATTCCGGCTTTAAAAAGCCTGTTGTCCGTCTGTATGAGGTGATTATATGTATCTCGCAATTATAATTGCAGCAGTATTACTTTACATCTGGGACTGGTCAATGTCCTGTCATCCGCACACCCCTTCATCAGGCAGAAAAAACGACAGCGTTTTTGACGAGCATATAGAGGAGGCTCACTTTTTCCGCGGAGGCGGAGATGATTTTTAAACGGCAGCATAACCTGAACGTCCGATAAACGTTTCGGTACTAATAATACAAGGAGAAAGGCTATGTTAGGTGCAATTATCGGAGATATTGCCGGCTCAAGATTTGAAAGACACAATAATAAAAGTAAAAGCTTTTATTTGTTCGATCGCAGATGCTCTCCGACTGACGACAGCGTTATGTCGCTTGCGGTGGCAAAAGCAATTCTTGAATGCCGCGAAAACTATTGTGATTTAAGTAAAAAAACCGTTTACTATATGCAAAAGCTCGGTCGGATGTATCCGAACGCGGGATACGGCGGACGTTTCCGTGACTGGCTGTATGAAGCCAAGCCTCAACCGTATAACAGCTGGGGCAACGGCTCAGCAATGCG
>CAJODI010000127.1:1351-2525 GCA_905233145.1 uncultured Ruminococcus sp.
CACCCCGAAGGCATAAAGGGCGCGGAAGCAACCGCCGTAGCGGTATGGATGGCAAAAACAGGCAAAACGATTGACGAAATCAAGGAGTATATAAACGATAACTATTACCGTATTGATTTCACCCTTGACGAAATCCGAGACGATTATAAATTCGACGCGTCGTGCGGCGGCACCGTACCGCAAGCGCTTGAGGCTTTCTTTGAATCAACGGATTTTACAGACGTGATAAGAAACGCCGTCTCAATCGGCGGCGACAGCGATACTATTGCCGCAATTGCAGGAGGTATTGCGGAGGCGTACTACGGAATTCCTAAGAAAATCAGATACATTGCAACCGCATTCCTCCCGATGGAGCTGGCAGAAATACTGAATGAATTTGAGGAAAAATATCCTTCCAGAACGGAGGAATCCTACGGCGTGATGTCGCAGCTTTTCAAAATTGAAAAGCCGACGAAGATTGACAACGACTCGGTTAAAAAAGCAGGCGACATCTCCAAGGACGTGCAATTCTTTATGTTTGCCGAAGCCGGAGCAATGGGAGACCCCGGAGAAATATCGTATATTACCAAAAAGCACGGCAGGATTACTATGTATCAGGCGAATGCTTTATACGGTGGCTTCGACTGGTCAAATGTGTATAAGATTTTTCCTGATTTAGACAGCTTTTTTAACGTTCACAGCGATGGGCACGCATCCGATAACAAGCATTTTTACCATGTTTATTTAGGAATGGGAAACCACCTGTTCGTAAGAAAACGACTTCAGGGCTATTTCAATAACGCGTTCAGATGCGCAACGCAGGCGGGCGAAATATATCAGTACTGGAACCTGGTTGCATTTGCTCTGTTAGAGCAGGGGTTATAACCGTTTCGTCGGTTCAGATCCATTAAAAAACCGCTTCTTTTTGCCATTTCACTCTCAAAAAGCCAAAAAACGCACGCAATCAGCTGCTCCTCGTCAAGAATACCTGATGTCCGTTTTTTTCACAGAATTGCCGAAACCTGCAAATCCCCCAAAGTTGCCATAGGCTTTTAGGTGTGGTATAATTCTAGTGAGGTGATGAATGTGAACTACAATGCCAAAGCGTTTATCGAGCAATACGAACACCTATATTATAATCCATTAACACTTCCGTGTATTGCTAAGGGAGATAATAAAAAAGCAACTGAAAAAT
>CAJODI010000128.1 GCA_905233145.1 uncultured Ruminococcus sp.
GTTGAGGGCGTATACACCGCTGACCCGCGCAAGGTTCCCAACGCGAAAAAGCTTGACGAGATTTCCTATGACGAAATGCTCGAGCTTGCAACCCTGGGCGCGCAGGTGCTCAACAATCGTTCTGTAGAGATGGCAAAAAAATATAATATCGAGCTTGAAGTACTTTCAAGTATGGCAAAGGCTTCGGGTACAATTGTAAAGGAGAAAACAAAAATGGAGAAAATGTTAATCAGCGGCGTTGCCAAGGACGAGGATGTTGCCAGAATTTCAATCACAGGTGTTCCCAATGTTCCGGGCTTTGCATTCAAGATGTTCTCAAAGCTTTCGGCAAAGGACATCAATATTGACATCATTCTTCAGTCAATCGGTCACGACGGCAAAAAGGATATAACCTTCACCGTTGCTAAGGCAAGGGGAGCAGAGGCTGTTGAGGTTCTCAAAAAATATGCTTCCGACATCGGAGCCAACGAGGTTCTTTATGACGACAAAATTGCCAAGATCTCAATTGTCGGCGCGGGAATGGAAAGTCACGCAGGCGTTGCTACCAAGATGTTCGAGGCTCTTTATGACGCTCAAATCAACATTCAGATGATCAGCACAAGCGAAATCAAGGTTTCGGTGCTCATTGATGAAAAAGACGCTGACAAGGCTGTTAGTGCGATCCACGAAAAATTCTTTGATTAATTAATATCGGAATAAAAAAACTGCGGCTACGTAACGTAACCGCAGTTTTTTAATCCGGGCAGATAGCTCGGTTTTTATGATATATGGCGGATACCCGGTAGAAAAGTTTTTTGGTAAATAGCCTATTGTTAAGGCAACACCGCACAATTCATGGCGCACGCCTTGCTTGCATATTATTCCGTCAGACTGCCCAAAAATCAGTATCCATACGTCAGTATGCACCATTCTGACGAAAAATCTGACTACGCAATCCGTGCACCGGAATTATGCGGTATTGCCTTAAGGATTTCATTTAATTAGGGTAATACCAAAGCTAGTTTGCTCCTCCGAAAATCAGCTGACAAATCTCCATTAAAACAGGCTGATGAATCAAATATATTATCAAGCTGTGTTGCCCGATAACATCAAGCACCGGGATCCCCCTGACAAAAAATCTGTCTGCTCTGTATCTTTTGATTTGCTCCCACAAAAAGAAGCCGAGCAAAAATATAAAGATCCACGGCAGCAGCGGAAAATAATCCGAAGAATGAAAGCTCTTTGAAGGAAATCCGGCAAAGAACAAAAAGCCTATATCATAAAGCTTTTCGGGCAATGAAAACAGCTTTATATAAAAGAAACCGATATAGCCCCTTGGAATACCGCAGGTCAGTGCATAAAGCAAAAAAGCCGCAGTTGCTCCGAAAATCGGCTGAATTCGCCGCAAAAGAGGTTTTGCAATCACTGTGATCATCATTGACGCGCCGATAAGATTCAGCACGCCAAACCAAATGATTTGGGACGGAACTGCAATTGCAGTGACCGCGGTTACTGCAAATCCGCAAAGGCTGACAATAATTCCGCGGCGATAAGGGTGAGAGGTAAAGTGAAGCGATACGCCGGAAATCACAATAAACGAAATGCAAATGTACCGCTCCCAAATATAAACCGGCAACTGTGAATTCCAGTTGTAATTTGAACCGTAGATTACAAAAATATCATAAAGCAGGTGAAAAATCACCATATTAACAACAGCCAGTCCGCGCAAGCTGTCAATCAGGCGGTATCTGTTTTTTTTCAGAGCTCTTTGTTCTTTTTGCACAGGCTTGTCTCCTTTGGTTTAATTAAGGCAATACCGCACAATTCACGGCGCACGTCTTGCCTTTTATTATTTCGTCATAGTGATCAAAATCTTACTGCGCAATCCGCACACCCGAATTATGCGGTATTGCCTATACATTATACCATAGCTTTTGATAATCTGCATATTTTTTTAAGGCAACACCGCACAATTCGCGGCGCACGCCTTGCTTGCATATTATTCCGTCAGACTGCCCAAAAATCAGTCCCCATACGTCAGTATGCGAACTG